>JAGQPV010000332.1 GCA_020426545.1 Planctomycetaceae bacterium | reverse complement strand
CATCGTCCCGTTCTCCACCATGAGCTACAACACGAACCGCAGCGAGTGGGAGAAGTGGTACCCGGCCGACCTCGTCACCGAGTGCTTCCCCGGCCAGTTCCGCAACTGGTTCTATTCGCTGCTGTCGATGGCCACCATGATGGACGGCACGCCGCCGTTCCGCACTTTGCTGGGTCACCGGCTGGTGATGAACGAGCACGGCCAGCCGATGCACAAATCGGACGGGACCGCCATCTGGTTTGAGGAAGCAGCCGAGCAGCTGGGCGTGGACACCATGCGGTGGATGTACCTCGCCCAGAACCCGGCGGCCGACCTGCGGTTTGGCCTGCGGCACCCGGAAGAACCCGTCACGCTCGAAACACCGGAAGGCCCCTTAAGTCACACGCCCGAAGGGCTGCCCCTGTGCCGCGTGACCAGCAAGCCCTCGGATGAAGTCCGCCGGCAGGTGCTGATTCCGCTGTGGAACTCGTACGCCTTCTTCGTGAATTACGCCCGGGCCGACGGGTTCAATGCCCGCCTGGCCCCCGTGGCTGACCACGAACGGACCGAGATCGACCGCTGGGTTCTGTCCCGCCTGCAGGAAGTCGTCCGCCATGTGACCGCTGCCTGGCAGGAGTTCGATTCACCGACCGTCTGCCGGGAGCTGTCCGGCCTGATCGACGACCTCTCCGGCTGGTACATCCGCCGCAACCGGCGCCGGTTCTGGCGTTCGGGTGGCAGTGAGACGGCCGGAGCCAGCAGCACAAACGGCAGCACCAGCGAGGCCGGCATCACCGCCGACCGCGACAAACTGGCCGCCTATCAGACGCTGTACCAGGTGCTCACCACGGTCACGAAGCTGGTGGCCCCCGCCCTGCCCTTCCTCGCCGAGCGGATGTACCAGAACCTGGTGGTGGCCGGTCTGGCCGATGACAGCGGCAACCTGCCCGAGGGCGTCCCCGACAGCGTTCACCTGTGCGACTACCCGGTGTGCGATACCGGGCTGCTCGACCCCGAACTGAACCGGCGGGCGGCCGCCGCGCAGCGGGTGGTGCGGCTGGGCCATCGCCTGCGGGAAGAGGCCAACCAGCACAGCAGCGATAACCTGCGGGTCCGTCAGCCGCTGGGCGAACTGCGGATTGCCTGCGACACGGCGGCCGAAGCCGAGGGCATCCGCCAGCTGGCCGAAACCGTGGCTGAGGAGCTGAACGTGAAGCAGCTGAGCTTCACCGACAGTCTCGATGAACTGGCCAACTACACGGCCAAACCCAACCTGCCCACGCTCGGCCCGAAGTACGGCAAGCTGCTGGGCAAAATCCGCCAGTACCTGCCCATCATCGACCCGGCTCTGCTGGGCCAGCTGCGCAGCGGGGAAACCATCACGATCGATCTGGATGGCAACGAGGTCGAACTGACTCCCGACGATGTGCTGATTGGCGTGGAGCAGGCCGCCGACTGGGTCTGCGGGGACGATGGCGGCATTCATCTGGCTCTTTCCACCCGGCTGACGCCCGAACTCCGTCGCGAGGGAACCGCCCGCGATGTGGTCCGCCGGATTCAGCAGCTGCGGAAAGACAGCGGCCTCGACATTCAGGATCGGATCCGCATCCGCTGCAGCACGAGCGACGAGGCCGTGCAGCAGGCGGTGGAGGAATGGTCGGACTACATCCGCACGGAAACCCTGGCCGACGACCTGACGGTGACGGCAGAAGAACTGCCGGGAACAGAACCTGCCGGTGTGGGCGACGGACAGGCGGCTTTCGCCATTGAGAAGGTGACTGACCACTGAACTTCTTGACACGAGGCACGGCACCGGGAATCATGTTCAGTTCACAATGAACAAACGACCCAGTGCGTGTCCGGTCAGGAAAAATTCATGCCCATCACCGTCACCTGCGACGAGTGCTTTACGTCCGTCCGTGTGAAAGATCAGGCCCTCGGGAAAAAGTTTCGCTGCAAAGAGTGCGGCGCGGTGGTCGTCGTCCGGCCCGATGAGGACTTTGAAGACCCCGCGACTCCGCCGCCACGGCAGAAGCCGAAATCGCTGCCCCGCATGCCGGGCGCCACGGCCACCGCGACGAAGAAAAGATCTTCGGGCCGGCGGAAGAAACGATCCGGCGGCAGCGGAACCTTCACCTCTCTGGTCGACCGGGCGAACGACTGGTACGGCGACCACTCAACCTTCAAGGCCCTGTTCTATCTGATGCTGGGCATGGGCATGTCGCTGGCCCTGCCTTTCATTGCATGGGCGACGATCAGCCAGTTTCAATCGTCCATGGCCAGTACCGAATGGCCGCAGGCTTCGGCATACATGATTGATGGTTCCATCACCTCGCGAATGAAACGGTCGGGACGGTTCAGTTCCCGCAAAGTCTTCACCCCGCACCTGTCGTATCGCTTCATGGTGGATGGCCGCTCCTACGTGGGCAAACAGCTGAGCTACGGTGAGGACGACTTTTACAGTGAGGCGGAAGCTCAGGCCGTCCTCACCCGGTATGCGCCCGGATCGGAACACCCGGTGTATTACGATCCGGAAGACCCGGAGGAGAACGTCCTGCAGCCCGGTTCGACCGCCAGCAACTGGCTGATGTTCTTCTTCCCGGCAATCTTCCTGGCCGGCCCCGTGATGGTGGTCCTGCACGGGATGGTCGTTCTCCGCCGCATGCGGATCGCCTGAGGATGCAGCGGCCCGGCCCGGCTGAGAGTATGACGGGCTGTCGGTTTTCCCCTGCCGGAAGAAAGCCGGCATCTGAACTTCTTGACACCGCCCCGGTCGCAGGGAATCATGTTCAGTTCACTGTGAACATCCGATTTATTGTATGCCGCCGGTCAGGAAGAACGCATGCCGATTACCGTCACCTGCGACGAGTGCTTCACGTCGGTCCGTGTGAAAGAACAGGCCCTCGGGAAAAAATTCCGCTGTAAAGAATGCGGTGCGGTGGTCGTCGTCCGGCCCGATGAGGACTTTGAAAATCCCGCCACTCCGCCGCCCCGGCAGAAGCCGAAACCGCTGACCCGCAAGTCCGGCGGAACGGCCACCGCCACGAAATCCCGCACCGGATCGAAGTCGACATCGTCCGGGCGCCGCCGCTCCAGATCAACGCGGGGACAGTCGTGGCTCGAAGCCAGTGCCGCCACGTACGACGAACGGCTGAACGACGATTCGCTCCTCAAACTGGTGGGTGTCTTACTGGTCGGCCTGGCAATGACCATCGCCTTACCGTTCGCACTGACTTACGCGGTCAATCAAATTCGTTCCGCTACGGGAAGTGAAAGCTGGCCACAGGCACAGGCGACCATCGTCAATTCTTCAGTCTCGACGACTCGGCCAAGGAGGGGTGGCGTTCGGTACCACCCCAGTGTGAATTACACATTCCAGGTCAATCAGCAGACTTACAGCGGAAAATTGATTTCCTTCGGAGGTGTCTCGTTTTCCGACGAAGCGGAAGCTCAGCAGGTGGCGAATCACTTCTCACGGGGCAGCACGCACCAGATCCACTATGACCCGGCCGACCCGGCGAACTGCGTGATCATTCCCGGTGCCAGCCTGAGTTCCTGGCTCGTCGTACTATTGCCGCTCCTGTGCGCAATCGGCCCCTTCATTGCGTACGGCTACGGACTGGCAGCGTGGCACAGGATGCGGACCGCCTGAAAAACAGCTGGTGAAACAAAACAGGTCAGCCTCTGAAATCGTCGAATCGCACGGGGCTGGTCATTCTCCGCCGCATGGAGATAATCGGACCATTCGACTCTGCACCGGCAGGGCACCCTCCCGCTGACTTTTCCGCACGACACGCACATCATGACCCGCACCACCCGCCAGCTGGGACTGGTGCAGCTTCGCTGCACGGCTGATACTCAGAAAAACCTTGCCCAGGCGCTGGACGGCATCCGCGCGGCGGCTGCGCAGGGTGCAGAGATTGTCTGCCTGCCGGAGCTGTTCGGCTCGCTGTACTTCTGCCAGACGGAAGACCATGTCTGCTTCGACCTGGCCGAGCCGATTCCCGGCCCCACCACCGAGGCCATTGCTCCCCTGGCCCGCGAGCTGGGTGTGGTGGTGATTGCCAGCCTGTTCGAGCGGCGGAGTGCCGGGCTGTATCACAATACGGCGGCCATCATCGATGCTGATGGCTCACTGGCCGGCATCTACCGCAAGATGCACATTCCCGATGACCCGCTGTATTACGAGAAGTTCTACTTCACCCCCGGCGACCTGGGTTACCGGGCATACGACAGCCAGGCGGGCAAGATCGGCACGCTGATCTGCTGGGACCAGTGGTTCCCCGAAGCGGCCCGGCTGACGGCACTGCGGGGGGCGGAGATTCTGTTTTACCCCACAGCGATTGGCTGGCACCCCGGCGAGAAAGCCGAGTACGGCGAGGACCAGCACAACAGCTGGGAGCTGATTCAGCGTTCGCACGCGGTGGCCAACGGGTGCTATGTGGTGGCCGTCAACCGGGTGGGGCATGAAGGCGAGGAAAGCGGCGGGATTGAGTTCTGGGGACAGAGCTTCGTCGTCGCACCCAGCGGGAAGATTCTGGCCCGGGCCTCGGTCGATCAGCCGGAAGTGCTGGTCGTGCCGGTCGATCTCGAACAGGTGAATCAGGCCCGGACGCACTGGCCGTTCCTTCGCGACCGGCGGATCGATTCCTACGGCGACCTGCAGCGGCGGTTCATCGACAGCGAGTAATCGCCGGTCGTGACCGTTCTCCGGGTTCGCAGCGAACCGACTTCCGCTTCTTCCCGGTTTTCTTCCCCGCAAGTGAATTAAGAGTCCCGTGCCGGATCCAGATCATTCCGCCCCCCGGGGAGAGACCGAGGTTCCCTCCTCCCCCACTCCCCGGCAGCTGGGTTACCGCATGCCGGCCGAGTGGGAACCCCACTCCGCCACCTGGCTGTCGTGGCTGCATAACGAGAATTCCTGGCCGGGCCGGCTGCAGGAAGTCGAACCGGTTTACGCCCGCATGGTGGCTGCCCTGGCCGAATCGGAGGCGGTCCACATCAATGTGAGCGGCCCCGACATGGAACGGCACGCCCGCAGCCTGCTGAGCCAGGCGGGTGCCCATGGCGAGATCATGTTTCATCACTTTCCCACGAACGATGCCTGGTGCCGCGACCACGGCGCGGTGTTTGTCGTTCGCGAGGGGGCAGAGAATACGGAACCGGTAGCGGCCATTAACTGGGGCTTCAACGCGTGGGGCGGCAAGTACCCGCACAATCTCGATAACGCCATCCCGTCGCAGATGGCCGGATTCTGGGACGTGCCGCTGTTTGAGGGCGGGATGGTACTGGAAGGCGGTTCAATCGATGTGAATGGCAGTGGGTTGCTGCTGACGACCGAAGCCTGCCTGCTGCACCCCAACCGGAATCCTCACCTGGACCGCGGCACGATCGAGCAGCGGCTGCGCGATTTCCTCGCTGTCGAGGAAGTACTGTGGCTGGGTGATGGCATTGAAGGCGACGATACCGACGGTCACATCGACGACCTGGCCCGGTTTGTGGCCGAGCGGGTGGTGGTGACCACGGTTGAAACCGACCTGCACGATGCGAACTACCAGCTGCTGCAGGACAACCTCGCCCGGCTGCGGGCGGTGCGAACCCGTGATGGGCGGCCCCTGGAGATTGTCGAGCTGCCGATGCCGCCCGCTGTGGTGTATGAAGGCCAGCGGCTGCCGGCGACCTATGCCAACTTCTACATTGGCAACCGCATCGTGCTGCTGCCGGGCTATCACCCTCCCACTGATGAAGTGGCCCGGAAGATCCTGGCCGGGCTGTTCCCCGGCCGGGAGATTGTGGTGATCGACTGCACGGAGATGATCTGGGGACTGGGTGCGTTCCACTGCCTGACACAGCAGGTACCGGCGGCCGCCCTCGCCTATTGATCACTCGGCAGAAAAGCAGGGCCGGCTGTGCCGGCCGTCTTCGATGGACCAATGGCAATGCAGGCAGTTTCAGTCGCTCAGACCATTGCCTGTTAGTTCTCTACGGTGAAATATCTGCTCCACATTTGGATGGCCGGCACAGCCGGCCCTACCAGGATTCGGCATCGAGTTCTGTTGCATTGTTGCAACAGAAGCTGAATAGACCACCCGACGCCTGGCTTCCTCAGGCAGGTGCAGGCCGTCGGGTTCCGGTACTCGAATCGCCGAACGTCAATGCCAGCAGCCAGCGGCTGAGGAAATTGATCAGCAGCAGGGCCAGCACCAGCACGGTGGCGGCCGCGCTGGCGCGGGCATTGCCGCCGGCGACATTCATCGCCAGATCATAGATATGTATCGACAGACTGCGGCCCGAGTCGTGCAGCGAGTGCGGCATGCGGTCGACATATCCGCTGGTGAAAATCAGGGCGGCCGTCTCCGCCAGAGCCCGGCCAATCGCCAGCACCAGTCCCGCCGCCAGGCCGGGAAGTGCCGAAGGCAGGACGAGCTTCCACAGGGTTGCACCGCGGGACATGCCCAGGGCCAGGCCGCCCTGCCGGTACTCGGCCGGCACCGACTGCACGCTTTCCTGCGCAGCCCGAATCCACAACGGCAGCGCCATGCAGGCCAGCGTCAGCCCGCCGGACAGAATGGAAAATCTCAGGCCCAGCAGGCGGCAGAACAGCGCATTGCCAAACAGCCCGAACACGATGGACGGCACGCCGGCCAGAATATCGAGGCTGATACGGATCAGCCGGCCCGGCCACGAATGTCGCGGGACAAACTCGGCCAGCAGCACCGCAGTGCCCAGGCCCAGCGGCAGCGTGGCAGCCAGGCACACCACCAGAATCAGCCCGGTGGAAACCAGGACCGGCAG
>JAGQPV010000331.1 GCA_020426545.1 Planctomycetaceae bacterium | reverse complement strand
CGGCTCCCATCCAGCGGTGCCGGCAACGGTGCCGGGTTGCCGCACCGGCTGGCCGGGGCGAGTCCGCCTGCTGGCCTTGCAGGTTCACGGGCGACGGGATCTTAATTGACGACTGCAACCGCTGGAGCGGCTGGTACTCACGAGGTCGCGGTTTTTTCGGACACCGACCCCGCCGGGTGTTCCGGGGGGCGGCTGCCGTCTTCGTACAGCGTCATCAGCCGAGCGGACCGCGAAAAGGTGAGGTAGTTCCACGCCCATTGCAGCAGCACCAGCAGCCGGTTTTCGAAACCCACCAGCTGCATCAGGTGAATAAACAGCCAGGCCAGCCAGGCGGCGAATCCCTGAATGCTCCACCCCCGGAACGTGGCGACGGCGCTGCGGCGGCCAATGGTGGCCATCGCGCCGAGGTCCCGGTACTGGAAGGCGGGCGTCTCCCGGCCTTTCAGCCGGTTGATGATGAGTCTCGCTGCGTACCGGCCCTGCTGAATCGCCACCGGAGCCAGGCCTGGCAGCGGGCGGCCATCGGCACCGGTGCAGTTCGCCAGGTCTCCCAGTACCAGAATGTCCGGGTGGCCGGGCAGTGTCAGGTCGGGCTGCACGATCACGCGTCCGCCCCGGTCGGTCTCCGCTCCAGTGGCTTCCGCCAGTTTCCGCCCCAGCGGGACCGCCTGCACTCCCGCCGCCCACACCACCGTGCGGGTGGCAATGGTTTCCCTGTCTTCGCCGCTCCGCAGCACGACACGGTCCGCATGAATCTCATCAGCCAGAGTCTGCGTCCGCACGACGACACCCAGCCGCTCGAGCGACCGGGCCGCACTGGCGGACAGCTTTTCGGGAAAACCGCCCAGGACCCTGGGCTCCGCATCTACCAGAATAATCCGGGCTTCCGTCGGGTCGATCCGGTGGAAGTCGTGCCGCAGAGTGTGGCGTGCCAGTTCCGACAGGGCACCGGCCATTTCCACACCGGTTGGTCCTCCGCCCACCACCACAAAGGTCAGCCATTGCCGGCGGCTGTCCGGGTTGGTCTCCCGCTCGGCCATCTCAAATGCCCGCAGAATCCGCTCCCGCAGTTTCACAGCATCGGGAAGGCTCTTCAGGCCGGGGGCATCGTCCTGCCAGTCATCATGGCCGAACCACGTGCTCCGGGCTCCCGCGGCGACAATCAAAGTGTCGTATGCGATTTCTCCATCGGCCAGCAGCAGCCGCTTTGCCGCCGGGTCGAATCCGGTGGCTTCCGCCAGCAGGATCCGGCAGTTCTGCTGCCGGTGGAGAATGCCCCGCAGCGGGGAAGCAATGTTCGCCGGAGACAGCCCGCCCGTCGCCACCTGATACAGCAGCGGCTGAAACAGGTGATGATTCCGCCGGTCGATCAGCGTCACATCCACGGGGGCCCGCTTCAGCGCCCGTGCAGCGTGCAGCCCGCCAAACCCTCCGCCGATAATCACGACCTGTGGTCTGCTCTGACTCTGCTGTCCAGCCACCTGGCGCCTCCTTATTGCTGAAATCCACACAACCAGCAGTGCTGGCCTGAGGGGATTATGCCAGCCCGCCACGGAAACAGCATGTGCATTCTCTCCATTCCGCGTAACCGGAAAACAGAAGCCAACGCATTGCGCTGCAGGATCTTAGTTCTTGACACTCATGCGGGCTCATATAGACTGTGATGTTGAGACATCTGATGGTGTGCAGTGGTTCGTTCCGGGAAAAATTCAGGCATCGCCCGTCTGTCACACCGTGCTCTTTCACTCAGCTCCGGTCAGCCGCTGCGGGTTGTCGCCCGCCGCAGTCAGCACCTCACGCGTGCAGGCATCTGCCCTGCAGCAGGGTCAGAGCGCAGACAACCTGTCACCCGGAACGTCGTGCAGTCCAGTGGGTCTCAGGTTTCGGTTGTGCACCGCAGCTGCTCTGTCAGCCTGTGGCACGTCATGGTCCTCTCTGCGTCAGTTGTCTCTCGGACAAAATCACAGTTTTCCCGGTCTCCAGCCGGGGGCGTACAAATTATCCGGACAGCCTCTGTCTTCGCAGGCTGATTAACCGGTTTCGTGCGGGCCTTGGCGTCCGTACCAGCAAATCAGGCCCGCACCACCAGTTCAGGAGAGTGTGATGGCGTCCTCGTCAGGAAAGCCGACCGCAGTTCATTTCGCGCTGATCTTCTTTGTGATGCTCTCGGTAATCACTTCGGTGGTTGCCTACATGATGTATGGCTCTTACGAAACAGCATCCGCCAACGCGGATAAGGCCGTCAAAGAGCGGGATGCCCAGAAGTCCGCCTGGCAGCAGGCGTACGACGAAGTCGGCGCGCTGAAAAAGCTGGTCGGCCACGAACATGAAAACGTGGGAGCCGGCACCAACGACCCCAACACCGTTCATGGTGCGGCCCAGGCCGACTTCCAGCGGTTTGGCGGAGCTGTCGCCGGTGGCGTGGCCAACTATTCGACTCTGCTCCAGCGGCTGCGGACCGAACTGGACAACGTCACCACCGAGCGGGACGCCCTGCAGGCCGATCTGAACGATCACAAGACCCGCATTCTGGCTCTGGAAGGTCAGTACGAGGCCCGCGTGGCCGAGTTCCAGCAGCGGACCGGCAGTGCCGAGACCGATCTTCGCAGTGTCGTCACCGACAAGGAAGAAGCCGTCGCCTCGAAGGATACCCGCATCCGCGAGCTGGAAAACGCTCTCAGCCAGGTTCGCCTCGAGCTGTCGCAGGAGCGGGAAGCCAGTGCCGTCACTCTGAAGGAAAAGAACCGCGAGATCGATGGCCTCGTCTCGATCAACGACCTGATTCGTGAAAAGCTCGAACAGGCCACGATGACCAGCTTCGAAGTGGAAGACGGCGAACTGCGGTGGGTCGATCACAATGCCGGGCTGATCTGGATCAATCTCGGTTCCGCCGACAAGCTGCCCAAACGGGCCACCTTCAGCGTGTACAACAAGGGACACCATGGCGTCGGCCGTGGCCCGGAAGACATCAAGGGTTCGATCGAAGTCACCCGTGTCATCGGCCCGCACCTGTCGGAAGCCCGCATCCTGACGGACGACATCTACCAGCCAATGGCTCCCGGCGATCCGATTTACACGCCACTGTGGAGTCCCGGTCGTTCCGAAGCATTTTCCATCATTGGTCTGATCGACCTCGATGGTGACAAGAAATCGGATCGTCCGCAGTTCCATGACCTGGTGGCCGCCGCCGGTGCCACCATCGATAACGAAGTCGATGAGAACGGCAACCGGACGGGGGATGGCATCGCTCACCGGACCAAATTCCTGATCGTCGCGGAAATCCCCGACCCGTCTCAGGTGGCCCACAACGATCGTCCCGCAGCGGAGAAGATTTCCCGCGAGTTCTCCGCTCTGCGGAAGGAAGCCCGGCTGCAGGGAGTCCGGATCATCAGCCTGAGCGACTTCCTGGCTCACATCGGCTACAAGCCCCAGCAGCGCATCTGGCGTCCGGGTGAAGAAATCCCCTGGAAGCTCAAAGCCGGTTCGCAGAGCACCAGCGTGAACCAGACCCTCGGCAATCGGGAGTCCTCCGGTCAGACTTCCGGCGCATACAGCCGCAGCAAACGCCTCCGCCAGCCCACATCCTCCGGGCAGACCAGCAAAGTCTTCAATCCCTCCAGCGGATACTGAGACGCGGAGCTCTGCTTCGCCGACTGCCAGCCGGTGAGGTCTGGCACTGCCGACTCTCACCGGGACCAGCCATCTCAGGCTGAAACCAGACCGAAATCAGACGGCTGTCGTCGCACTCTCGCGGCGGCAGCCGTTTTTCGTTGTGCTGAGTCTCTGGATTTGAGCGGCATACCCGGAGCAGCCAGTTTCAGCCGGCTGCCGACGGTCACTCTGCGGTTGGCGGCCGGTGGCTGACGAATGCTGCGTTGGCTGCTGCGCGTTCAGCTGGTCAAAAGCCCCAGCCGTATCCCGTCTTGCTCCCGATGGTCCTGGTACTGGAGATGACCATGATGAGGAGGGCCCATGCCAGGCCGGCCGGGGAGCGACAACCGCCCCCTCCTGCCTGGTACCCTTCCGGCGGGCCGCCGGTTGTCGCTCCCTGGCAGCCGCACCAGCCCGACGAACTTCCATCAGAACGAGAGGCATCCCCGATGCAGGATCACGTCTACAAGAAGATCGAAATCACCGGCACTTCCACCAACTCCAGCGACGACGCCATCCGCAACGCAATCGCCAGAGCGTCCGAGACAGTCAAATCGATGAGCTGGTTTGAAGTGACCGAACTGCGGGGCGACATCAGCGACGGACAGGTGGCCCATTTCCAGGCCACGCTGAAAATCGGCTTCCGCCTGGAAGAGAAAGCGTAAAGCGAACGGCTCCGCAGCACGCCCAGCGGGGCAGAATGGTCGAACCAGCCACGCTGTCAGCCCGACGGCCGGCGGGGTTTTGTCATGCTCTGGAGTCAGGCAACTCCGTCAGCGGGCCCGGTCTCAGGGAGTGATGCCGGGTTGACCAGTGTTCCGATTCTGCTCGGATCCGCCTTTAGATCAGCCCGGAATTCCATCCGGAACAACCGTCAGAATCGACATTTCCCAACTGTCGAGTATCCCTCCTGCAGCGTCTCCCGGCCCGGCTCGCGGAGTCCGTCGGGGAAGAATCCGGCCTGCGGTGACCCTGCCGACTGGCGGGGAGTCTGAGGGCGGGGCAATTCAATAAGGTTCTGCTCTCTCTGAGGTTGCGACGTCCAGCATTCCCACGATCCGCCAACTCGCTGCTTGACCGCCGCCTGCCAGGAGGTAAACTTACCGGGTTCGGCCCTGCCTCAGGAATCTTTGCCGGAGTCTGAACGCCTGTCGTCTTGCCCGAAGTTGGTGGGATCTCCTATTCATCAATACGAAGCGAGTGCGAGCCTGCTGCCGGCCTGGTCGGTTCTGACGGTTCTGTGACAGACGTGACTGCGGTGAATTCTGAAGACCAGGCTGAATGCTCCACCCGGGCGGTTTCGGGGGGGGCCGGTCATTGCGGAGATTTGCGTGAGTACCGGCTTCCCGAACGATCCTTCCGATTTCAAAGAGCAGGTTCGCTCGCTGACCGACATTGTCGGCCTGATCAGCGAATCGCTGACTTTGACCCCGCAGCGGGGCGGGCAGGAATTCGTCGGGCTGTGTCCGTTTCACGACGATCACAACCCTTCGATGCGGGTCTATCCGGATCGGCAGACTTTCCGCTGCTGGTCCTGCGAGGCCGGTGGAGACTGTTTCGGCTTTGTGATGCAGCGGGAGGGAATTGGTTTTCGCGAAGCCCTGGAACTGCTGGCCCAGCGGGCCGGGCTCGACCTGCCGCGTCGAATGTTCAGTGGGAATTCGCAGCAGGGCGACATTCGCAAAAAGTGGTACGAGGCACTGGCCTGGGCCGAGCAGGAGTACCACGACTGTTTTCTGAATTCACCCGCTGCGGAACCGGCCCGCAGATACATGGCCGAACGGGGCTTTACCGACGAAACACTGCGGAAATTTCATGTCGGTTGCCACCCCGGCGGCTGGACATGGCTACAGGATCGGAACCGGGGCCAGCATCAGCTGAAGGACATGAAAGAAGTCCGGCTGATCACCGAACGCAAAAGTGGTGACGGTTTCGTTGATTGTTTCCGTGGCCGGGTCATGTTTCCCATTCGCGACCTCCAGGGGCGCGCTGTTGCATTCGGGGGACGAATTTTACCAGGCAGCGACGACACGAACGCGCCAAAATATCTGAACAGCCAGGACAGTCCGCTTTTCATTAAGAGCAGTCTGCTTTACGGATTAGAACTCGCCCGGCATGCGATCAGCAAATCGGGTGTTGCCATTGTGGCGGAAGGGTACACAGATTGCATCATGTGTCATCAGGCGGGGGCAACCAACGTGGTGGCCCCGCTGGGAACGGCACTGACCGAGCAGCATGTCACGTTGCTGAAACGCTACGCCCGCCAGGTGGCAGTGGTTTTTGACGGCGATGAGGCCGGTCAGCGGGCTGCCGATCGATCTCTGTCCAAATTTCTGGCGCAGGATATCGACTTACGGATTATGGTCATTCCGGACGGCAAAGATCCGGCGGAATTTCTTACAGCACATGGAGTTGATGCTTTTCGGGAACTGGCGAAAAATGCAGTGGACGCCTGGGACTACCGGCTGAATGCTGCACTGGCCACGGGAGGAGCTGGCAGTGTCGACCGCCGTCAGCAGGTGGTTGAGGAACTGATGCAGCTGGCAGCCACCGTTCCCCGGCTGGCCGGCACGATTCGCGAAGATTTTGTCTGTCGCCGCGTTGCGGAACGGGTGGGCATGCCCGAAGCAACGGTGCGGCGGCAGCTGGAGGAGGCCAGACGACAGTCTGCCGACAGAAACCGGGCTAAGCTTGTTTCACCTTATAACAGCCGCCCGAACGAGGAGAAGACGCGGCCCGCCAGCCCTGCAGCTGTGCACAGTCAGCCTGAAGATTCCCGTGAGGATCAGGCTGCTGCTGTCACTGCGGAACGGGCGGTCACACCGCAGGATGAGCGACTGGAGCGGGAAGTACTCGAAGTGCTGCTGGCGGGGCCGGCCTGGCTGGCCGACCTGCGGACAGCCATCGGGCCGGATGACTTTACTTCGAGGCCACTGCGGCAACTGTTTGAGTGCTGCTGTGACCTGGCGGATGAAGGAATTCCGGCCGAGACGAGTGCCCTGCTCCTGAGTCTGGAAGATACGGAACTGAAAAGAATTGCCGTCGGCCTGGATGAGGCTGCACGGCAGAAAGATGTAGCTGCCCGGCTGCGGGAGACGCAGTCCCCGACGGACACGGATGTTCGCCCTCAGTT
>JAGQPV010000330.1 GCA_020426545.1 Planctomycetaceae bacterium | reverse complement strand
CTTGATGCGCGTTTCGAGATTGAAGAACGCTTCGCGTGTCTGCAAGGCCATGACGACTTCTTCCAATGAACAGTTGCCGGCACGTTCGCCGATACCATTGATCGTGCACTCGATCTGCCGGGCGCCGGCCACGACTGCGGTCAAGCTGTTGGCAACGGCCATGCCGAGATCGTCATGACAGTGCACCGACAGTCGAATTTTGTCGATCCCGCGCACGTTCTTCCGCAGATAACGGAACAGCTCGGCGAACTCATCGGGCACCGTGTACCCGACCGTGTCGGGGATGTTGACCGTCGTGGCGCCGGCCTCGATTACCGCTTCGACCACTTGGGCGAGGAACTCCAGTTCCGTCCGCGACGCATCCTCGGGCGAGAACTCGACGTCCTCCACCAGCTCGCGCGCCGCTTTCACGCCTTCCGCGGCAGTGCGAATGATCTCCTCGCGCGCCATGTTGAGTTTGTACTCGCGATGGATCGCGCTGGTGGCGAGGAAGACGTGAATCCGCACGTTGGCCGCGTGCTGCAGGGCTTCCCACGCACGGTCGATGTCTTCCGGCCGGCAGCGGGCCAGTGCACAGATTACCGCCCGGTCGTTGTACCGTTCGGCAATCTGCCGCACCGCGTCAAAATCGCCGGGAGAGGCAATGGGAAAACCGGCCTCGATGATATCGACACCCAGCTCAACCAGTGCCTCGGCAACCTTCAGCTTCTCCGTGGTATCCATGCTGCAGCCGGGCGACTGCTCACCATCGCGAAGGGTGGTGTCAAAGATCAGCACCCGGTCCCGGGCTGTCGAACTGTCTTCCGCCATCGAAACCGCACTCCCGTCTGGTCAGACTGTGCCCTGCCTGCGGCTCTGTTCTGAAATCAGAAAACCGCAGGGGGCAGGGAATTCTCTGCTGACTGGTTGCAACCTGCCCGCAGAGAACAAAAAAACCCCGGAACCTGAAAGAGGATTCCGGGGAATGACTGTTCCGCTCGGGCAGGCACGTGATGTGCTACAGCAATCCCCTTCTCCTCTGCCGGAGCAGAGCAGTGTTTAGCACCAGAAGGAGTGGCTGTGCCGAAATCATGGCCGCTGGTCGTTTCTACTGTTCACAGGAACTGGCCCCTGCAGCAGGGTGCCAGGTTGAAGAACATCGCAACCGGCATTTTTCCAATCCAGCACAGGCTGTGTCTCTGTGCCGGAAAGATTCCGCCGGGCAATTGCGGGCTGCCCGCCCGACACCAACTGGCCGCCGGAGGTTCACCGGCAGGACCGTCGGCAGGCAGGATTCCGCGATCTCTTCTTCTGGACAATATCCTTGGCGGGCGGGATGGTCAAGAGTTACCCCTGTCGTTTCCAGCGCCGCATGCCGGGCCGAACAGTCCCCGCAAAGCGCCTGTTTATCGCATCCCCCAGTCACCGGGTCGGCGGGCGGCAGGAACTGCCACAGGCGAAGTCCTCGACTGTCCGATTCCCGACTGACCGGCAAGTCATCACGTTAACCCTCTGCCGGATAAAGGTTTGCCGAATATGTCAGATAACAGGTTCCAGCGCGGGCGGTTCCGATCCCGTAGAATTCAGGGCTTGTGAAGAGGGTTTCCAGCAGTTCCCCTCCAGAATGCAGCAGGATCGAGGCTTCCCTCAGACGATAATCACTGAACGAGGGCCAGCGACAGCACCTGCCGCCCGCGGATTCCGGCGAGGACTGTCCCGCAGGGAATTTGAGGGAAGGTACAGACTGATTTCGCCCCGCTGATTCCAGTTTACTGCTGTTCCGAACGGTTTATAGCGGTACCATTACCCGGCAGAAACCCGTCATCTGGAGGCTTGGCTGCCCATGCAGTACAGCGAAACGGTCGTCAAGGCCGCCGACGGGACCGAACTGTTTGCACGGCACTGCCGGACCAGCCGATCCGACTCCGCTCCCACCGTGCTGGTAGTGCACGGCGCCTGCGAACATGGCGAACGGTACGAGCATGTGGTCGAAGCCCTCGCCGAACAGGGCTGCGACAGCATCGTGACCGACCTCCGCGGGCATGGACGATCGCAGGGCGTGCCAATGCATGTCCGCCGCTTCGACGAATACGTGAGCGATCTCGACAGCCTGCAGCGTCACTTCAATCTGGCACCGGAACGGACGGTGCTGCTCGGCCACAGTATGGGCGGGCTGATTTCGATTCGCTACTGCCAGAAACACCCGGAAGCCGTCCAGGCCCTGGTGCTGATTTCTCCGTTGCTGCGACTGGCCGTCCATGTGCCCCGACTGACGGTCGCCGTCGGCCGGGTGCTGTCCCATGTGGCACCGCGCACCCGGTTTCGTTCCCGGGTCGATCCGCGGGACACAACCCGCAACCTGCAGGCGGTGGCTGCCCGGCTGAACGATCCGCAGCTGCGCCGTTCCGTCACCGCCTCGTGGTACTTTGCCACGCAGCGGGCGCTGGTGGAAGCATGGCGGGAAGCTCCAGCCCTGCAGCTGCCCGTACTGCTGCTGCAGGCGGGGGACGACCGCATTGTCTGCCCGCAGGCTCCCGCGGAATGGGTCACCCGGCTGTCCTCCACCGATGCCAGCTGCCAGGTGCTGCCCGACAGCCTGCACGAACTGCTCAACGAGCCCGAATGGCCCGAAACCATCGAGCAGATTTCCGAGTGGATGAAGCTGCGGCTGGATGCCGGCCCGCTTTCCCCGGCCGGCCGCTGCAGTGCCTGAACCCTGGAGCGGCTGAACGCTGCATTCCGCTGATTCAGCCGGCGGTTTCCCGCTGCAGCCGAATCACCTGAAACTGCCCGTTCTCGATGCCCGGCAGCAGCTGCCCCGCGGCGTCCCGCACTTCCACCCGCCAGCCACGTTCCGCCGCCAGCTGCGGGAAGGGTTCCGCCTGTCTGCGACCCGGTTCGCCGAACCACGCTTCTCCCCCGGGGCACAGCACGGTCTCCAGCGTATTCAGCAGCAAAGGCAGGTTTTCGCTCTCGTACAGCACATCATTCCCCAGCGCGAGTTCGAACGCGGCTGCGGGCGGGTTCCGCCAGTCAATCAGCTGCCCGCGTACGCTGGTCCAGCCATTCCGGCGGGCATTGGACATCGCCAGATCGATCGGCAATTGGCGGTAATCGCTGAAAGTCACCGGCAGTCCACACGCCAGCGCCGCCATGCCGGCCAGCCCCAGCCCGGCGCCCAGTTCCACGGTTTCGGGCCGTGTCTTCCAGTTCTGCCGAAGGATGTATTCCGCCAGCTGCGGAGACGACGGCCACAGATAGGCCCACCAGGGAAAGAACCCGTCCCGCTCATGCTCCGCATGAACAGCCGGATCGTCCAGAAAGGCATCGGGATCGGCCGGCAGCACCATCCGCAGGCAATGTTCTCCCAGCTGGAACTCCTGCTCATTCCAGCCGCCAGGAACCTCCGGCAGAGTATCCACCATCATCTGCTGTGCGTCCCGCTTCTTACTCTGCTCGCTCGCCATGGTTCCTTCAGCCAGTTTCGGGCCAGCCGCTGTGCACAGTCCACCGAGGCAGGAGCAGAGGTGGGGTAGGGCGACGCCGTTTTCGGCGGCTCACCGCGCTGCACTCGATCGACGGCCGTTCCCCCGCTGGATGCCCTCTGCGGTTCCAGCCATTGTCGAACATTGTGCAGCCACCGGGCGAGCCAGGCAAGCAGTCCACGCGGTCCACGTTTGAACCCGCGCGCCAGAAACCACCGCGGCGTAGTGGCAGCACCGCCGGGAGCCTGATAGGCTTCGTCCATCGCCCGATGCAGGCATGGTTTCTCAGCCGCTCCAGCCACGGTAAGCTGGCGGCCAACCAGAACAGGGAACCAGCCCGCCAAAGGTTCGCCCGGCCCCGTCCTCGTGCAGCATGCTCCCTGTGCTGCCGGAAAATCCGACGGAACCGGGACGGAATATTGAGCGGTCACCCCCACAATTTCGCCCGGCACGGGCACCAGGCAGCACGCCGCAGTACCACGCGGGACGCAAGTCATGACTTTTCCTCCTGTTGACGAGCAACTGGCCATTATCCGCCGTGGAATCGAGAAGATCGTTCCCGAGCAGGAGCTGGCTGCCAGACTGAAGGAAAGCCGGGACACCGGCCGTCCGCTGCGGGTGAAGTACGGCATCGACCCCACTGGAATCGATCTGCACCTCGGGCACACCGTGCCCATGCGAAAGATGCGGCAGTTCCAGGAACTGGGGCATCAGGCCGTCATCATCATCGGCAATGCCACGGCCCTGGTGGGAGACCCCAGTGGGCGCGATGAAACCCGGGCCCGCCTCACGGCCGAGCAGGTCGAAGCCAACGCCGCCGATTACCTGGCTCAGGTCGCCCGCGTGATTGACCTCGACAGGGCCGAAGTGCACCGCAACGGCGACTGGTTCTCGAAGCTCGACCTCGGTGGCATGCTCGAACTGTGCGGCCGCGTGACCGTGGCCCAGCTGCTGACCCGCGAGGACTTCGCCAAACGGATGAAGGCCGAATCGCCCATCTACCTGCACGAGTGCCTGTACCCGGTAATGCAGGCCTGGGATTCGGTGGAAATCAAAGCCGATATCGAACTGGGCGGAACCGAGCAGCTTTACAGTTTCATGCTGGCCCGCGATCTGCAGCGGGGCGAAGGGCTGCCCCAGCAGATCGGCGTGATGTCACCCATCCTTGTGGGAACCGATGGCACCCGGCGGATGGGAAAAAGCCTGGGCAATTACATTGGCATTGCCGAGCCGCCCTACGAGATGATGAAGAAGTTCATGCAGCTGCCCGACGACTGCATGCAGATGTTCTACGAACTGCTGACCGATGTCCCGCTGGAGAGCGTGCAGGATCTGCTCACCAGCGATCCCAGGCAGGCCAAGATGCAGCTGGCGGAAACCATCATCGGCGAGTACCACAGCCCCGCCGAGGCCACTGAAGCGGGAGCCCGCTGGGTCCGGGAAATCAGCAAAGGCGGTCTGCCGGCCGATATCCCCGTGAAATCGCTCAGCCGCAGCCTGCTGACCGACGGAACCATTCCCGCGGCCCGTCTGCTGAAGGAAGCCGGGCTGTGCAGTTCCACGGGAGAAGCCCGCCGGGCCATTCAGCAGGGCGGGGCGTACCTCGGAGAAGAGCTCGCCGGGATTACGTCTCATGATCAGCAGATTGAAGTCACCGATGGACTCCTGCTGCGGGTCGGCAAGAAGCGGTTCTGCCGGCTTGAGCTGGCGGACTGAACCCGCCGGGCAGGGGCGTTTTCTTCAACTTCCCTGTCCGCCCCTGACAGGGCCTTCCCGGAAATGTCTCATTCGTCAGACTGTGGCAGGCCACCGGCGATTCTGGAGAACCAGCTTTCTCCCCCCGGCTGAAGTGATAAGCAGTCTGACACAGAACAACACAACCTGAAGCAGAACAGAGAGAAGGACTGGACGTCATGACTGTGGGTTTTGGAATTATCGGCTGCGGGATGATCTCGCGTTTTCATGCCAGTGCTCTGGGAGAAATTGACTCAGCCCGGCTCGTCGGCTGCTTCGACATGATGCCCGCCTCGGCCGACCGGTTCGCGGAAGAAGCAGGCTGCACGGCGTACCACGACCTCGATGAAATGCTGGCCAATCCGGACATTCACGTCGTCACGATCTGCACGCCCAGCGGCGCCCATCTCGACCCGGCAGTGGCCGCCGCGAATGCCGGCAAGCACGTGCTGGTCGAGAAGCCGCTCGAAATCACCCTCGAGCGATGTGATACCATCATCGCCGCCTGCGAGAAAAACAACGTCAAACTGGGCACCATCATGCCGTCCCGCTTCAGCGGGGCGAACCGGGAACTGAAGAAAGCCATCGAAGACGGCCGGTTCGGCCGGCTGACTCTGGGCGATACCTACGTCAAATGGTGGCGGAACCAGGACTACTACGACAGCGGCGGATGGCGGGGCACCTGGGCCATGGATGGTGGCGGGGCCTACATGAACCAGGCGATTCATAATGTCGACCTGCTGTACTGGTTCATGGGCGAAGTCGCCACGGTCAATGGCTGCACCGCCACGCTGGCACACGAGCGGATTGAAGTGGAAGACGTGGGCGTGGCCTGCGTGCGGTTCGCCAATGGTGCCCTCGGCGTGCTGGAAGCCACCACCAGTGCCTTCCCCGGCCTGCTCAAGAAGACGGAAATTCACGGCACCGAGGGCCTGGCCATCATCGAGCAGGATCACATCCTGCGATGGGAATTCGCCGAAGAGAATGATCGCGATGCACAGATTCGCGCCGAGTACGCACTGAAGGAAGGCAGCACCGGCGGTGCCGCTGACCCCAAGGCCATTTCCCATGCCGGCCACCGCGACCAGTTCCGCGACTTCCTCGAAGCCATCGAGAAAGATCAGAAACCCGCTGTTGATGGTTACGAAGGCCGGCGGAGCGTCGAAATCATTCTGGCGATCTATCAGTCCTCATGGACCGAACAGGCGGTCAAACTGCCGCTGGCAAAGGATCCCGAACGCCCCGCCTGATCTTTCCGCTTCACTTCCCTCCCTGTCAGGGAGGGATTGAGGGAGGGTCGCAGCGTTCAACAAGCCTCGATGAACACTTCCCAGGCGGCACTGGCAGCTGGCCTGCCATTGTCTTCGAGTTACCAGCAGCGGACCGGCCTGAGACCACGCCCTTCCGTTGTCAGGGCGTGCCACCCATCTCTCGGCACCATCTGCAGATCGATCGCACCCTCAGCCCCTCACCTCAGTCCTCTCCCCACGGGGAGAGAAGGAAGAAACACAGGCAACAGGCCGACCCAGGGGTGCCACTGCTGGCTTATCCCAATCCCGTTCGGCACGAAATTTGCGCATTGAAGGA
>JAGQPV010000329.1 GCA_020426545.1 Planctomycetaceae bacterium | reverse complement strand
AGGCATCGTCGCTGGTCCCGCCGTGCAGGGTGGAAAGCAGGTCGCGGGCGGCTCCGTCGTCGACTTTGCCGGCCTGCCATTCGGCGGGGATTTTCGCCATCCGCTCCTGATTCGATCGCCAGGGACGGTCGGCGGCGAGGTCGCTGTCGGCCGGGTTCGGTTCGCCGTGGTGGTTTACGAGAGCATACGCGAGAGAACGGCAGACGGGCTCGGCATACCGCCAGCCGATGGACTGCAGGGTCCGCCAGCTGTTGGCCACGAAAATCGCCTTGTGACCGATCGAGCGGTAATCGCGGGCCCCGTATTTGTAGAACAGCTCGATGACTTCATTCGCCCCGGCCGTGCGGACCAGGCCGGCCACGGCGGCGTCGACGGCTTCGGCGTCCCAGCTTTCCATGGCGTCGATGAAGGCCTGGCGAGCCCGGTGGGCCGGGGGAACGCGGCTCTCATCGACAGGCGGCATTCGCCAGCCGCTCTGGCGGGCTTCGTCGGCCTGGGAATCCTTGAAGTAGTCGATGGCCCAGAAGATGGGCAGCCAGCGGTCCTGCGTGCCGGAGGCGAGGCTTGCCAGGTGGGCGGAGTTCACCACGAGCACCGCGTGGAATTTGAAACCCACCGAGGGGCGGGGCTGCACATTCCGCACGCCGGCCAGCAGCAGAGCAGCCAGCACTTCGCGGTAGGAGGTGCCGTTCATGATTTTCGCGGCGACTGCTTCGAGCAGCTGCTCGCGGGGCGTGTCTTCCAGCAGGCGGACGAGTGGCTCGATCTCCGGCTGGAACTGGACGATCTTCGGGTCGAGGCGGGCCTCGGCGGCGGAGACGGCCGGCAGACGGGAGAGGAAGGACAGATCGCCCAGGCCGAGCAGCGTGCTGCCGGCGATGCTGGACTGCAGAAACGTGCGGCGGTTGGACGGCGTGGACATGGTGAGATCCTTCGCGAGGATTTGATCGCACACCTGAAGTCCAGCGCTGGACGGTTGGCGTGCTGTCTGTCTCGCCGGGGCGGGTCATGCCTGCAGCGAGTGCCGCCGTTGATGTTCAGCCCGGGGAGCCGCCGCGTCAAGAGGATGTACTCTCACGAACACTCCTGCCAGGGGGATCGGACAGACGGGGCGGGGATCGCTCCGCCTGAATTCTGTGTCTGTTTCCTGCTCCAGAGTTGCTGGTTCCGAGGGGAAGTTACAGGGCGAGGTCTGAAGCGAGCGGTCCGGAGACTTCGGACAGTTTGCCGATGGCCCGCTGCAGCAGCTGGCGAATTCTTTCCTTGCTCAGGCCGAACTGGTCGGCCAGTGTGCGGAGCGTTTTGCTCTGCCCGGTGCCATCGAGGCCGAAGCGGCCACGGACGATGGCCTGTTCGCGGTCGTCGAGCGTTTCGTCGAACCGGTTCAGAATGCGGACGGCCACCGCCTGGCGTTCTTCGCGAGCCAGGATTTCGGGATCGAGCTCACGTTCGGGCAGTTCGGGGAAACGGGAGTCGCTGGCGACCGATTCCCGCGAGGAACGCCTCGCCCGCTGTGTGGTCAGCCGGTACAGCCGCCGCTGAATCGCGTGCGTGGCGTAGGTGCTGAACCGGTAGCCACGGGAGAAGTCGAAACAGTCGATGGCGTTCAGCAGGACGGCGTTCCCTTCCGCGACGAATTCATCGAATTCATCCGATGATTTGGAGAATCGGCCGGAGATGGAAGCCACCAGTCGCAGGTTGGCCGCTGCCAGCTCGCCACGAAGCTCATCGGCTTCGGCCAGCAGCTGTTTCACCTGCCGCTGTCTGCGGGGGGAAGGACGTTCGGCGGGTGATGCAGCCTGAATCTGGCTGGCCTGATACCGCAGGAAATTCATGCGGCGGAAAAGGTACTGTTCTCCCGCATGGGTCAGTAAGCGACTCTGCTGCAGTCCCTGCAGCAGAGTCGATTCGACGAGGGCCGCATTCATGCGGGCAGCTGTCGCTGCTGGCGGATTCTCGCGGTACAGACCGTCTTCCGGCGGTTGCAGGTCTTTCCGGGAGCAGGAAGCGAATCCCGAGTTCGGAACGTAGGTAATCTCTGTCGGGTTCGATTCGCGGCGGGCGGAGGCGCGGTTTTCCTGAGGGCGGCTGGTAGCGGTGCGTTTCATCAATCGCTCCAAAACATTCAAAACAACCTGAACAATGGTGGCCGGTACAGCATGGTATCCGTAGAATGAATTGGACATTAACCAAAAACGTGCAAAACGTCCAATTTGTGTGCGAAATGCCTGGCGGGGTGTCTCATGCCGTGGAGAACGAGGAAGGAATACCTGCTGCAGGCTTCTGTGCAGGTTCCGCTTCGGCGGGAGCAGGTGTTCGAATTTTTCGCGGATGCATTCCGGCTCGAACTGCTCACCCCGGAGTGGCTGTCATTTCGGGTGCTGACGCAGCCACCGATTGAGATGCGACGGGGAGCGTTGATTGACTACCGGTTGCGGCTGCACGGCATTCCAGTTCGCTGGCGGACGGAGATCACGGAGTGGGAGCCGCCGCTCCGGTTTGAGGACTCGCAGCTGCGCGGGCCGTATCATTACTGGCACCACACGCACACCTTCCTCGAGCGGGACGGGGGTACGCTGGTCGAAGATGAAGTCCGCTACTCGGCTCCCGGCGGCTCTGTGCTGCATGGGCTGTTTATTCGCAGGGAACTGCGGAAAATTTTCGAGTACCGTCAGCAACAGCTGCCCAGGCTGCTGGGCGCCGCTGTGTCGGAGTGCGAAGCTTCTCCGGTGACGATCCTTCCCTGTCCTGCTGAGTGAGGCGGTATTCCGCGGTAAGTGTGATCGAGTCCGGTCTGGTCTCACCCGGACAGTTGGATCACGGACGTACGGCAGACGGCGGCGGCAGGCGGCGGCGGCAGACGTCAGCAGACGGGGCCACCTGCTCTTCGGAACCAGCAGCGATTGACAGCGGACAGCCATGCAGAAACTGATTTCCCCCCGGCAGGCCGCCAGAGCGATCGGCGTGAGCGAATCCACGCTGAAGCGGTGGTGCGACCAGGGACTGATTCGCACGACAAAGACAGCCGGCGGACACCGGCGAATGGAAGTCGAGGCCGTCGTCCAGTTCCTTCGTGAGTCTGACCACGAAGTGGTGGAACCCGAACTGCTGGGCCTGCCTGCGGGAGTCGGGGCCAGCCTTACTCTGGACAGCAGCGTCTCGGAGAGTCTTCTGGAAGCTCTGATTGCCGGCGAGGATGTTCTGTCGCGGAAGCTGGTCTTCGATCTGCTGCTGTCCGGCCTGCCGATCACGGCCCTGTGCGACGACCTGCTGACCCCCGTGTTTCACCGCATCGGCGAGAAGTGGTCCTGCGGGGATGTGGCCATTTATCAGGAACGCCGGGCCTGCGAAGTCTGTCTGCGAATTCTGCATGAACTGCGACGGACATTTCACCGGGTGGCGGCGGATGCTCCCCTGGCTGTCGGGGCGACTCCTGAGGGAGACATCTACAGCCTGCCTGTGTGCATGGCAGAGCAGGTGCTGCGCAGTTTCGGCTGGAATGCGACACTGCTGGGTTCCGGGCTACCGGCCGAAACGCTGGAGCTGGCGGTCAGCGAGACTCGTCCGCAGCTGGTCTGGATCAGTGTGTCGCATATTGAGGACGAGCGCCGCTTCGTCGACGGCGTGAACCGGGTGTTCGCCACCGCCGACCGGATTGGCAGTCCGCTGATTATTGGTGGTCGGGCACTGACTCCACAGCTGCGGAAGCGGATCCAGTTTTCGGCCCATGGTGAAACCTTCCGTGACCTGGAACGGTTTGCCCGCTCGCTGCATCGGACGGATCTCAGTCCGACACCGCCGGCCGACCAGCTGCATGATGAACTGCCTCAGTGAGGTTGCCTGAGTTAAGGCTGGCCAATCCGGCTTTTCGGGGCGGAAGTTCACGAGCGAAAATTCCTCCGAATTTTTCGGGCGGAGAAAATGTGATGGCGATATACTGATGCAAAATTGGCATTCTTCAATTGAATTCTCAACTTAGTCCCTGTATTTTCCGCCTGTTTCGAATTTTGCCTCCGACAGCCAGACAGAGGACACTGGCTCACAGGAACAGCTGTTCGCTTCACCTTTCTATTGTCTGTCTCTCAAGATATTTCCTCATTTCAGTGGGAATGTCAGGCCGCGAACAGTATGGATTTCCGGAGGTGATGTGGTTTTTCAGCAGCATCGCGGTGGCTCCGGCTGCTGAATGTTGTGCTGCGCAGGCTGCTCTGTCCCGTTCAGCAGCCTGAAACCGTTCGAATAACGTCTTATCGCCGGAGGTGTTGGTTGCCGGCTGCTGCTTGTGCGGCACGGTTCGGTTCAACCTGCTGCGTTCTGGCTGGCAGTTGTTATTCTGCAACCTCTGGCGGTCTTCAGTATCTGCCGGCAGGACACCCGTATTACATAAATTCTGGCTGCTGATACAGCGCGACCGGAGGCCCTCTATTGGATTATCCCTTCAGCTCCCTGGGGCCGTCGCTGCGCATCCTGGCGTTGATTCTGTTGTTCGCCTTCGCTGCCCTGGGAGTGGTTGCGCTGCTGTCTGTGGCTGCCCTTCCCGGCCGAATTGCCCGTCGCCGCCAGCATCCTCAGGCACCGGCTGTAAACCTGTGTGGCTGGCTGGGGCTGCCCACCGGCCTGGGCTGGGTGATAGCCATGATCTGGGCTTACTGGAGGCATCCCGTGGCGGCCGGCTCAGTAGCAGCGGCTGATGTCCAAACGCTGGCGGGGCAGCTGGACCGCCTGGAGGTGGCTGTGACACAGCTCGAACAGCTGAGCCGGAGGCAGACACCATGATCCCAGCCCTGCTGTCCTGCGTTTTTGTGATTTATCTGTATCGCAGCCTCAATCATCCGCCATCAGCGGCTGATGCACCCGCATCGGGCGAGGCGGCCATTGATTCTGCCGGTCCGGCGGACGAACTCGCCGGACTGTCGCGGAGGATCACCGCTCTGGAAAATCGCCTGAACCAGCTGGCAGAGCTGGCAGCCGATGGGGAGGCCGGACCATGATCTGGTTCCTGGCCGGTATGTACTGTCTGGTCCTGTGGCTGGTGTTTGCGAAGTGGAAACTGCTGCGGCTGTCGCTGCCGATCGCCATCGTGGCCGCTTCCACCGGGCCGGCGCTGCTGGTGGCCCTGCTGTTCTGCTCGCAGTATTACCACCCGTTCTCGAATGACGTGCATGTGCTGCAGAAAGTGATTCCGGTGGTTCCGCAGATGTCGCAGGCCAGCCGGGTCACGCGGATTACCGTCCAGCCCAATTCGCCGGTCAGGAAGGGTGATGTGCTGTTCGAGGTGGATACCGTTCCCTATGAAAAGACAGTGGACCGGCTGACGGCTGCGGTGGCTGAGGCCAAACAGTCGGTAAGCGTGGCGGAAGCGTCGGTGGAGGTTTCCGAAGCCACCGTCATCCGCGCCAGGTCCGACCTGGCTTTTATGACCGCGGAACGCGATCGCGCGAAGATGCTGATGGAGAAAATGGCCATCTCGCAGGAGCAGTTTGACGAAGCGCTGACCCGCTACCAGCAGACCAGTTCCGCCCTGACCGAGGCGAACTCCGGACTGAAGCAGGCGCGGCTGTCGGTCGAGCTGGCGAAGTCGAGGCTGGATCAGGCTGAGGCTTCCCTCGGTAACGCACAGTATGACCTGGATCAGGCTACGGTTCTGGCTCCGGCTGACGGGTATGTGACGAATCTTCAGCTGGAGGAAGGCATGCTGGTCGGCGGACCGGCGGCTGCTCCGGTGATGAGCTTCGTTCGCGACCGTGCCGATTACGACCGGGGGGTGGTGATCGCTCTGATTCCGCAGAAGAATTACCTGCTGATCGAGCCGGAGCAATATGCCGAAGTCGTGCTGGATGGTTACCCCGGCCGGCTGTTCACCGGGCGGGTTCTGAACGTGATTGACATTTCCGGTGCCGGGCAGTTGAGTGCATCGGGCGAACTGCCCGACGACCTCGGTTCCGCTGTGAACTCCCGCTTTGCGGTCCGCATCCGGCTGGATGATGGTGAGACGTTGCGACTTCCGGCAGGGTCACACGGTCTTGCCGCCGTCTACACGAAACATGTCCCTGTTGCCGGTATTCCGGTGATGGTGCTGATGCGGATGCAGAGCTGGCTGAAATATGTGATGTAGCTGGACCGCGGGCCGGTCTTCGTCAAAAGGAACTGTCCGCCGGAAAATCAGCGGGCGGCAACCAGAATAGTCATCTGTCAGAGAGAACTGACAGACTGACGGCGAATACCAGTCCAGCGGGCAGACACCGGGAACTTGCCCGCTCATCACAACTCGTCATTCCCGGCGACTGCTGATTTCGAGGAACCACAATGAAGTCACTTCCTGGATTGCTTACGGTCGCGGCTGCCTACAGTCTGCTTACATTGACATCCACTGTATTCGCCGCCGATAAACCCAACATCATTGTCCTGATTTCAGACGACACCGGCTGGGGGGATCTGGGGTGCTACGGCGGTGGTGCGGGCCGTGGGATGCCGACTCCCAACCTCGATCGCATGGCGCGGGAAGGCATGCAGTTCTGGTCGTTCTACGGTCAGCCGAGCTGCACGCCGGGGCGGGCGGCCATGATTACCGGTCGCATCCCCAACCGCAGCGGTATGACAACTGTTGCCTTTCAGGGGCAGGGTGGAGGGTTGCCCGCGGCGGAATGGACATACGCGTCGCTTCTGAAGCAGGCCGGCTACAACACGTTCTTCGCCGGCAAATGGCATCTGGGTGAAGCTGACTACGCCATGCCCACCGCGCACGGGTTCGACGTGATGCGGAATGCGTTCCTGTATCACCTGAATGCGTAT
>JAGQPV010000032.1 GCA_020426545.1 Planctomycetaceae bacterium | reverse complement strand
CTGACGCTCGCTTTCGTGGCCGATGCCCTGCTCTCATTCAACCCGGTCAAGCTGCTGATTTCGGGCGGGTGTGTCTATCTGATCTGGAAGACCGGCCGCCAGGCACTGACGGAGTTCCCGGCTCCGGCCAGTACGTGAAGGTGCTCCCGGCCGGGCAACTCCCCCGGCGGGGTCGCTTTCCTTCACGTCCCCTGCCCTCATTCCGCTGTTGCCTGTTCGGCTTTTCTGTCCGTTCGCCAGTCAGTTGTCATCCACACGATGGCCCGTCCGTCGAGGCTGCCGGTCACGGCATGCCGTCCGTCCGGTGAGAACGCAACCGAGGTCACTTCCTGCTGATGCCCGGCGAGGCTCAGGATTTCCTTACCGGTGGTCGAGTCCCACAGCTTGCCCGTTTCGTCGCGACTGCCGGTGAGCACCCGCCGGCCATCGGGCGAGAATGCCACCGAGGTGACGGCCGCCGTATGCGAGGCCAGCGGCTGGTCGAGGTCGGGCAATCCCGTCACCGCATTCCACAGGCGGGCGGTATTGTCTTCGCTGCCGGTCACGATGCGTGTTCCATCTGTGGAGAAGGCGGCGTCGAGCACTCCCCACGCGTGTCCCCGCAGGACATGAATCGTCTTCCGGGTGGCGACGTCCCACAGGCGGGCCGTTCTGTCGGCGGAGGCACTGAGAATCTGCGTTCCATCGGGCGACCACACGGCCGAGTGAATCGGACCGGCATGTCCGCTGAAAGTTCCCGCCGCTGCACCGGTGGCGGCATCCCAGATCTGGATCAGCCCGTCGTCACCGGCCGTCAGCAGCTGCCGGCCATCCGGCGAAAAGTCCGCGGCCGTCACCGCACCGGCATGGCGGTCCGACAGTTTTTCAACAGCCTTCCCGGTTTCCAGATTCCACACCCGGGCCGCACTGTCAAAACTGCCGGTGACCACTTCGCGGCCATCCGGAGAGAACCGGGCTGACGCCACCGCCCCGTGCGGGCTGAAGCTCAACAGTTCCCGGCCGGTCTTTACATCCCACAGCCGGGCACCGTTCCCGCCCACCGTCAGAATTCCATTCCCGTCGCGGGTCAGGGCTGCGGTCCACACCAGCAGGTTCTGCTCGGCCAGGTTCAGGAACGGTGCCGAAGCGCCCGGCCGGTCGGCTTCCTGGTCAGCAGGTTTTTTCTGTGCGGGCACTTCTGCCGCGGGCGGGTGCAGCTGCACTCCCGTCGCCGGATTCCACAGGCGGACATGCCGCGAGTGAGAATCGACCGTCAGAGCCAGCTGGCCATCGACGGAGATGTTGATCCTGCCGGGTTTTTCGCCCGGCACGTGCAGCGTCCGCACGACTTTGGCCTCCGCGACGTCCCAGCAGCGAACGCGTCCATCGGCACAGGCCGTCAGCGCGGTGCGGCCATCCGGCATAAGGACCAGATCATCCACACCATCCGGATGGCTCAACACGAGGCTGGTCTGTTCGAGGTGGCTGTCCAGATTCCATTGCGCCACCGTGTTGTCGCCGCTGGCCGTCAGCACCCTTGAACCATCCGGCAGAAACGCAGCCGCGGTGATTCGCCGAGTGTGAGAATTCAGCCGCGCCAGCAGTTCGCCCGTTGCCGTATTCCACAGCCGGCAGCGTCCGGTGGCATCTCCGGAAAGGCACTGCCGGCCATCCGCACTGAAAGCGACTGCGGTGACTTCGGCCGGATGGCCAGCCAGCTCCCGCAGCACAGTACCCTGCTCCGCATCCCACAGGCGGGCGCTGGTTGTCTCACTGCCGGTCAGCAGCAGGCGACCGTCCGGCGAAACCGCCATGGCCGCGGTCCGGCCCGTCGGCGAGAAGACCTGCGTCTGAGTGCCGGTAGCCAGGTTCCAGATACGGGCTGTGCTGTCGGCGGCGGCGGTGGCCAGCCGTTTGCCGTCACCAAAGAAGACGGCGGTTGATGTCAGAAAGGCATGCCCTTCCTCCAGAGTGCTCTGCAGCTGGCCGGTATGCAGATTCCAGACGAGGGCGGTGCGATCCCGGCTGGCGGTGACCACCTGGCTTGAATCCGGCGAGACGGCCACATCCAGAATGGCATCCGTGTGACCGGCCAGAACCCGACCTTCCAGCACGCGAAATTCCTCGTAATCGGCAATGCTCCAGACGCGGGCTGTCGTATCGTGACTGCCGGAGAACACACGGCGGGTTTCCGCATCGAATACGGCATCCCGCACCCAGCTGTCGTGGCCGCGAAATGTCCGCAGTGTCTGGCCGGACTGCACATTCCACACGCGGATGGTGTTGTCGTGGCTGGTGCTGGCCAGCAGGCTGCCATCCCGGGAAAACGACACCGACCGCACTTCGCCGGAGTGCCCTTCCAGCACGCGGAACGGGGGCTGTTCCACAGGCTCGCCCGTGGCCAGTTTCTGGTAGTCATACGGGCGGACGTTTTCCGGTTTCCACAGGAGGACCCGGCGGTCGTTTCCGCCGCTGGCAATCGACTGTCCGTCCGGGGAAAACGCAGCGGTGAACACCGGCCCCTCATGACCGGTAAACGGCGCGGAGGCGCGACCCGAGGCCGTGTCCCACACGATAGCCACACCATCCTGACCGGCTGTCACAATCTGCCGCTCGTCGGGGGAAAAGTCCGCCGACCACACCCACCAGGTATGGCCCCGGTACAGCTGCAGCTGCCGGCCGGTCTCCACGTCCCACAGCCGGGCCGTTCCGTCGAACGAACTGCTCAGCAGGCGGCGTCCGTCCGCGGAGAACTCCACACTGAGTACGGCGTCGGTATGTCCGGCGAAGCTCCGCAGCAGTTCTCCGGTCGCCACCTCCCGCAGCTGCAGGGGCGCATCGGGATCGGCACAGCCGACCGCCAGCCGGCCGGCATCAGGCGAGAACGCGACCGAATACACGTTCCCCTTCAGCGGTTCCAGCTGGCGAATGACTTCCCCCGACGCCACCTCCCGAATCTGAACATTCCCGTTCCAGCCACCGCTGGCCAGCAGTCGCCCGTCGAGCGACTGATCGATCGATTCAACCGGCGTGTCCGTGTTGAAGACCTGCACACTCTGGCTGCACAGGTACATCAGCCGGCCCCACTCCCAGTTCCGCAACTCCGGCGAGCAGGATGTCAGCAGGCCGCGTGCACTGTCGAACGCGTTCTCATCAATCCGGGCACCAGCCAGGCCAATCTGAGCGATGTAGGCTTCGTATTCTTCCGCCTGCTGGGCCAGTTCGGCCCGCTGCTTCTGTTCTTCCGCCCGCTGTTTTTCCGCCTTCGCATTCAGGGCTTCCTGAATGGCCTGCTGCCTGGCTGTCTGGGCGCTGGCTTCTGAAGATTCCGCGCGGGTTCGGGCGGAATCTGCCTCGACGCGGCGGGCTTCGGCCTCCAGGGTGGCTGCTTCCGCCGCATCCCGCTGATGGCTGGCGACTTCTTCCGCCCGCAGGGCCCGCTGTGCTTCCGACTGAATCCAGAAGAAAGCCCCCGTCACCGTCACCAGCACCACTGCCACCAGAGCGACCGCCAGCCGGCGGATGGTGGCCAGGCGATGCTGCCGTGCTTCGCGTTCTTTCAGGGCGGCCAGCAGCCGGCCGTGCAGTTCCGTGTGCTGGGGCTGTTCTGGTTTCAGCAGCGACAGGCCAAGGTCATAATCCCCTTTCTGCCAGGCGATGCGGGCATAGGCCAGTGCCGTAATCACCAGACCCACCCGGGCCGACTGATTCCCGTCCCACAGTTCGACAGCTTCCTCGAAGGCAAACAGGGCTCGGGCGTAGTCCTGGTAATCGCCCGATTCCATGGCCAGCGCGAGGTCATCCTCGGCCCGTGTCGAAAGCAGAATACTCTCGGAATGCGACTGATACGTTCTGATCGCATCCTGGAAATCCTTGACTTCCTGGTAGCGGTCTTCCGGCAGATCGCACATGCACCGCAGTGCGATGTCGACCAGTTCGCCCGTTTCCTTCGTGGGGACGATCTTGTTGGACGCCACCGCCATCAGGCATTCCCGCGCATTGCGGCCATGGTGTGGCGGTCGCCCGGTAATGATCTCGTACAGGATCGCTCCGAGCAGATAGATGTCGCTGGTCACGCCGATGTTTTCGACTTCGCCCAGCAGCATTTCGGGAGCCATATAGGCCGGCGTTCCACCCAGCCCGCCGGCCTGCGTAATCCCGTGCTCGCGATTGAACTGTTCCAGCGTGAGTGCCAGGCCCCAGTCCATCACGAGGACTTCGCCGAACTCACCCAGCATGATGTTTTCGGGCTTGAGATCCCGGTGAATCACGCCGCGGGAATGCGCAAAGGCGACGGCATCGGCCACCCGCATCAGAATAGACAGATTCTCGGTCTGAGACTTACTGCCGATGACATCCATCCACGGCGTGCCGACCACCCGCTTCATGGAATAGAACAGCGCGCCTTCGTCATCGCTGCCCAGATCGTAGATCGGAACGATATTCGGGTGGTCGAGATCGCCGGTGACCACCGCTTCCGAGAGGAACTTCTGCCGCGTCTCGGCGTCATTCATCGTGGGCTTGAGCGTCTTGACCGCCACCTGCCGGTCAATCGACATCTGGCGGGCGCGATAGATCCGCCCCATACCGCCTTCGCCGATGATCGACAGCAGCTCGTAATCAGGTTTCTCACCCGGCTCCGCCCGGCAGAAATCGGCCAGCTGGTTGTCCTCCAGGCTGGAACCGAATTTCAACGGACGGACCATCAGAGTCGAGTCGCGAATCGAATCCGGATCCGAGGGGGGATTGGCGACCGTGCGGTTATCGTCGAACCCGGGATCAGTCTTTCCCGCCGGTCCTTTCCGGGAGTCGCCCGCCATCCGGTCCGCCAGACCACCAAGCCCGCCCATGCCGGCGGGAGGCGTGGGATGCCCCGTGCGGGGACGGTTCAGCTTCAGCGATGTTCCCGGTGTGGCCTGATCGTCATCGCCCCCCAGCGACTGATCGATGGTCTGTTCAACGGCCTTGTTGTCCAGCTGCAGAGTGGCCACATAGCTCGTGTCCGAAGCGATTCGTTTATCGCTGGTCCGGGCTTCTTCATCGAGTTCCGTCATACCGGCCTGGCGGGCCAGTTCGGCCAGACCTTTCGAAACCCCGGGGGCGGCGCTGCTGTGGCCAGAATCGGTATCGGAGCCTGCGCTGGACATTTCCGATGCGACTTCTGCTGTCTGACTGGAGTCGTCAGCTGCAGGATCTGCACCGCTTCCTTCTGGCGAAATTTCAGATCCTGCTTCTGCCGTGGCCTGACCTGGTGTGCTGTCCGAACGGGGGCCGCTCTGACTGCCGGAGGTGACTTCGTCCACCAGCAGCGATTCGGCCATCGACATCATGTCCGGCTGCGGCTCCGCCGAACCGTCCGCGGAGTCCTCCTCAGCAGGACCATCGGTGGTGGCAGTCGATGTTGCCGGACGGGAACTCGCCGGCGGATCTTCCTCGCCGAACTCTTCGTTGAGAGCCGCTGCGAACGAGTCCATATTGGCCGACCAGTTTCGCGGCAGCTGAATGCTCCGCGCAATGGCCCGGTCTTCGCTGGTTTCAATGGGGCTGCCGCACAGGGGGCATTCCCCCATTGCCTCGACACCGCTCAGCGATGCGCCGCAGGTTCCACAGCTCGCCATTTGTCCGCTCCACTTGATCTGTCTGCCAGGCCCGAACATGCCTGATTACGTTGCACGCGTTCTCTGTATTGTTCCGGCGGTTTCGGTCTGCTGCCGGAGGTGGGGCGACCGTTATTCTCTGATCGATCCCGGATCGTTCACCATTCCGGTTCTAATCCGCCGCAGTTTGAGCCGGGTCTGTGCGGAACGTCCCGCCCGCAGCTGCCCGCGGCCCAGTTCCGCCATGCCACCGTCCCGGCGTCGTCGTTCTCCCTCAGGCGGGCTGGAGAAAAGCCGTTCCGCAGGCAGGAGGTGCTTCGAGCGATCCTCGCCCCGGCCTGCATCCGCCCACAGGTCGGTGATCACTTCCGACACACCGGGCATCACACCGCCTGGCGGCAGAGGTTGCGGCTCCCGCGGCTGCTCAACCGGCTCCTGTGCGGCTGCCGGTGCTGGTACCGCCGGTGTGGGAACAACCCATGTCGCCGTTTCATCGGCGGGAAGACCGATTCCCGCCCGGGTTGCCAGCTGTTCGTGCCACCGCTTCCACAACAGCTCCCGGTCGGATTCCGACAGTTGCCGCAACTGTCCCAGGCTGTCCCGCACGAACAGCTCACAGTTCCGCTCGGAAGTTTCCCCGCCGATGTCAAACTGCAGCAGCGTCCGGGAATCATTCTCGCCCGCCAGCTGAAGAAAGACCGAGTAAGAGCCGGGCAGAAGCCTGTCGGCCAGGCGGGGCAGGTCGCTCAGCTCCCGGCTGCTCAGTTCGATTTCGTGAGTCTCCCTCGCGTCTTCCAGTTCGATCCTCATCAGATACCGGTACGATTCGCGCGGCTGCGGGTCAGCCTGCAGCGCTTGCTCTACTGCCGGTGTGTGCCGGGCCAGCTGGTTCTGCTCTGATGAGACGTCCGGTCTGGCGGTGGTGACCGTTTCCGGCTGGTCGTCCGTGCTGCTGATGCGCCACGGCTGCCCGGTGCCCTGTGCTGTCTGTCTGGCGGCCGCCGGGCGGGACGGCCGGCTTGCGGGAGTTTGTGCGGAATGCGGAGGGGGAACAACCGTCTCGACCGTGGCAGCGGCGTCCCTGCGGAACCACAACTCGTCGAACGGGTCATCTCTGCTGCCGGAAAGAGCCGGCAGTGGTGGCCTGTCTTCCGGCAGAGCAAACTCCGGCAGCTCTGTTCCACAGATAGGACACTGGCCGTCTGCCGACTCGCGGCGCGAAAGCGGAATACCGCATTCATTACAGGATTTCAGCATGTTGTCCGGCTTCCTTTCCACTGGTTGAGCGGCCCGGGTAGGTGAGCTGCCCGTCGGACTGGTCTGTGTACCGGTCACCTCGCGGCGCTCTTCGCGGTTTCCCCGAGTTCAGTGACGGTTCCCGGTCCGCGGGTTTCCGGGCAGTGCTTTCGCCATCCGCGTGTTCACTTTCCGCGGGAGGGAACCCCCGCAGAGTTGCTGGCCGGTTCATGGCTGTCCCTCGCTGGCGGGTTTCCGCAGCCAGTTGTGCAGCCCTTTCAGCCGTGTTCCAGCAGAGTGCTGGTGCGGGCTTCCGGTGGAACCGCCCTGAGCCGCATGCCTGCGGCGGATTCGGCGGGCCATCTGCAGAGCAGCCCCGCCGGCAACAGCGAACGCCAGCAGAGTTCCATCCTCGCTGGTGCTGCCGCCGAGTCCGCCCTGGCCAGTAGCGGTTCCCGGCGATGTGCCTTCCAGAGCAGTTGTTCCCGGCCCCGCGTTCTGCGGATCGGCCACTGGGATGCCAGGGGCAGCGGCTTCCTTCTGTCGCCGCACCTGCAGCAGGGCTGCCGACCAGCGTTCCCAGAATCTCTGCAGCGACTGCCCGGTCAGCTCAATCAGTTCGCCAGTCGAAGTGTGCTGAAACAGCTTCGTGACATTGCCCGATGTGGAAACTTCTTCCCCGTTGGTATCTGCCTCGTCTGCAGCATCGTTCCCGGTTGCCAGTCGGGTTCGCTCATCCCGTGCGCCTTCCGCTGCTTTCCCCTGCCGCACGGTCACGTCCATCACCAGGCGTTCCTGCTGCTCGCCTGCTTCGCGAATCATGATGGCGTACCGTCCATCGGGCAGCCGACCGAACAGCTGCGGCAGGTCGTCGAGGACGTCCTCGGAGAGCACCACGGTTTCCAGCACGGCACCATCGCTGTCCAGCACATGCAGCATGATGGCCGTTTCCGTGTCGGTCGAATTCTCGGCCTGCGCCGAGTCGATCCCGGCTGTGCTGCTCGCCACACTCACGGTCGTGAGGTCGGAAGAATCAAGCTGCAGCAGGGCATTTTCCGGAAAGACGAGCTGCGGCAGATCTTCCTCGGTAACGACGCCAACCGTGGTCACTCCTCCGGAAGGCACGGTCGCCTGGGTGATCTTCGTGATCGAATCCGGCAGATCGACGGCTGCCGTACGCTGGACTGTCACCCGGATCGGCACATAGCCCAGCGACTCCGATTCAGCCGGCAGAAGAAGGTAAGAGTGATCAAACTGGAATGAGCCAGGCGAACTGAAAGACTTCTGATCTATCTTTCCGTCGCCCCAGTGGACGGTTACCAGGTAGCCGCTTTCGCCTGCCGAGCCGAAGCTGCCAGTCACTACGACGGCCCCCTCCGACGAAATAGCCGAACTGTCAAGGTTCTGCAGCACCGGGAAATGGGAGGCGACGGTACCACTGGGGGTGGAAAACACTCCCCCGCCAAACTGAATTGGTACCCCGGCAGAGGGAACAATCGAAGTGGCGGTTGTTGTGTGGTTCAGCTGCAGTTGGCCCGACGTCGTTAATGTGACCTGTCCCGAGGTCGCGGTGATTTCCTGACTGATCAGCAGGGTGCCGGAATGGCTGAGTGTAATGTTGCCGGCCCCGGTGCTGATGACTCCGGAAACACCTGCGACGGTTCCGATTTCCAGTGTTGCCCCGCCCGTTCCGGTGATGGAGATGCCGCCTTCGCTCCGGGCGGCGAGTACGCTGACCAGAATCTCCAGCGGGTCTCCCGTCCCCACTCCGTCAGTTGCGTCCAGCAGGACTCCATCGGCCGTGATATCGATTCCGGAGTCATTCCCGTCGAGAATGCTCCCATCGGCCGCGGTGAGAATCACCAGATCGGTGGCTTCCACCTGACCCACGACAATGTTCCCGGTTGTCGATGAAATAACCACATCGCTGCCGACTCCCGCTGCGCTGATGTCATCAAGCCGCAGGCCGTCACTTTCCAGCACATGCACGCTGCCACTGCCTGCCGCGGCCTGCAGCGAAGCGACCCGGGTTTCCAGCTCCTCGCCATCTCCCGCGCCACCCACCGACCCTGCCGCCGTCAGATTCACCAGCCCGTCGCTGGCCACCAGATCGACATGCGTGTCCCCTCCGTCAATCAGCGAGCCGGAGGTACTGGTGACAGTGATGCCACCACCGTCCGAAGTGGCCACAGAAGAAACTGTCGCATTCCCGTCGGCCGAAATGACAACCTCTCCACCCGCTGCATTAATCTGACTGCCATCCGTCTGGGTGAACTGGCCACCGTCATTGCCAGCCAGAGCGTCAGCCGTCAACGTGATGTCTCCCCCTCCGGACAGAAGTTCTGCTGTCGCGGCGAGCAGCAGATCTCTCCCGGCGGACATCTCAATCGATCCGCCGTCGGTTCCCACTTCTGCGTTCACATTGATCTGACTGGTTGCGCTCAGGGCGACATTTCCACCTGCCAGATCAAGCGTCCCGCTGACCGTGACATCGACCGCTTCCACCGTCAGCGTCCCCGTACCGAGGCTGCTGGCACCCAGCTCGATCGCGTTTTCGTCAGTCAGCTGAGCATTCTTTGCACCGGAAACCTGAACGGTGACAGCCCCGGCGAAGTCGTTCTCCGCAGTCGTCAGCAGAATGTCGCCGCCAGTCGAAGTCAGGCTGGTCGTCCCCGGCAGATCGACCGCGGCCGACTGCGTAATGTCGCCTGCGGCCTGGATCGTCAGATTTCCACTCAGAGCCACAGCCGGCAGACTGATTCCATCGTTGTCCAGAATCAGTACCAGATTTCTGATTCCCGCCGGCAGAAGCGGGAATGCAGCATCGGCGGCCGCATTTCGTAATTCGACATCGCGAACCAGACCATCCCCGACAATCGCGATGTCTCCAGTCAGCACGTTGGCCGCGTCCGCCAGCAGCACATCGGCGTCCGCTGCAGTCACAGTGAACGTGGCGGTGCCGGCGTCGGCTGCCTGGGTGATGGCGCCGGACTGGGTGATGCCGGCACCTGTGATGGTCAGCGTGCCGCTGCCGACTGAGGAAGCGGCGAGGTCGAGGGCCGTGCTGTTGACCAGGATGACGTTGTTGGCGCCGGAGTTGGCCAGGGCGACGGAACCGGTGAAGGCGTTGTCGGCATGATCCAGCGTGAGGGCGTTGGCGCCGGCAGCGAAAGACGCATTGCCGGTGACAGCCAGTCTGGCCGTCTGCGAGATGGCGCCGCCGGCCGTCACCGTCAGCGTGTCTCCCACCGTCATGCTGCCAAGGGTGACCGTGCCGGTATGAGTGAGAGTGGCTGCTCCCGCGCCGGTGGTGATGGCTCCGCCAGTCCCGTTGAAGGCGACGCCCGTGCTCTCGAAGCTGCCGCCGTTGGTGGTGATGTCGGCATTCAGCGTGACGTCGCCCACCAGAGGGCTGAGATCGTCGTTGGTGCCGCCGCCGGTGGAATTGGCGTTGAGGACAACTGACAGGGTTCCGCTGGAACTCGTGATTGCCTGATTGACAATGATATCGCCCGCGGCAATCAGGCTGAGGATGACATCCGGCTCGTTTTCATCGACGGTAATGGCGTCATCGACAGTGATGTTGCCTGCCTGCGTGCCGGTGTCTCCCGTGTAGATGGAGACGTTCGTTCCGGCTTCCAGCGCTGCCACAATGGTTGCGGCGGAAATTTCCGAGTCATCACCCGTGGGGATCAGTTCTCCGCCAGCAAGGGCTTCGCCGCCGCCGGCGGTGATGGTGACGTTCCGCGGATCGAGCAGCCACAGACCCGCGGCACCGTGGGTGGCTGTGGCATCGACAGCCTGACCGATCTTCAGGAACCTTTTGCCCGAGGTCTCAATGAAACCGCCGTCTCCGGCGACTGATCCGCCCCGGGCCGACAGGCCGCCACTACCGTGAACCAGGGCTGTGTCATCGGCCCAGACGATGATTGTTCCGCCGTGACCCTGCTCCAGAGCATCGGCGGAAACCGTGACCTCGGCGCCGAGAATCGTGGTGAATGCCGTGGTGATTCCCGAATCACGACCGGACCGGTCTCCGCCGATCAGTACGGTTCCCCCGCCGCTGGCACCAGTGGCGTCGATGGCGGCCTGTTCCAGCAGGCGCACGGTGTGGCCCAGCACGTGAACGGTGCCACCGGTTCCGCCAGGCTGATGGCTGGATACATCGACCAGGCCGGTGGTTGTGAGCGTACCGGCGGGGCCTGCATCCAGAATGACAGTGCCGCCTGAGGCCGACAGGCTTCCGTGGTGCTCCAGCTGTGGAGCGGTCAGCTCGATTGATCCCCCTGTGGTGGTGAGGCCGCCAGATTCTGAAATCGTGAGCAGGGTGAAGGCGTCCAGGTCCGCTTCGGCTGCGGCGGAGAGCTGCACGCTGGTTTCAATGTCGATGGTCCCCGCTTCCACGTGGAGGCGGGAGAGATCGAGCTGGAAGGCACCGCTGTTCGAGCTGGCGAAGGTGACGTTGTCGGCTGAATCCGCAGAGATGGCCAGTTCACTGCCGGCGGTGGAGTTCAGGCTGCTGATGGTCAGCTGATCGCCAGCGGGACCGATTGTGTCTCCTGCCGGGGAGTTGAGGTCGATTTCAAGCGAGTGCCCGGGGGCCAGGAAACTGATTTCCGGTCCGCCGGTGACGGTGAGGACCGACCAGCCCGGCTGATCGCCCGCGGCCAGCTGCAGTTCGTTTCCGCCGGAGGCCAGTGCGATGCGTCTGGTGCCGGCAGCAACCGAGTCGGCCAGCTGTTCGATGCCCTGCCAGTGGACTACAGACTCTTCAAGCCGGGAGACACCGCCGGTCGAGTCGAGCTGATGCAGGACGGCGGACGCGGGTGCACCCGTCAGCCGGAGCTGGTCGTTAGCGGGCGCGGACGGAGACAGGCTGTCGGAGGAAGTGTCTCCGTCGGCCAGAATGAACAGTTCGAAGGCGAAGCTGCTGCCGGAAGAATCAATCAGAAACAGGTCAGAGTCTGAAGAACCCGCCAGGGTGAGTGAGCCGATGCTGGCTGTTTCCGCGGAGAAGACCAGCTGATCGTTCACCAGGACCGACAGAGTGCTGCCTTCGGTGAGAACGGAAAAGCTGTCGTCCGTGCCATCATCGGCAGCAGTACCCGCGTCGATGCGGACATGGCGTCCATCCAGAACTTCAACGTCGACGGTTTCGGATTCCAGCCCGGAGAGATCGGCAGCGCCCGCACCATCGAGCACGATGCGTTCTTCGAGTCGTTCCAGCCAGAGAGTGATGCTCTCCGTGGAGAAGTGAGGATCCCTTCCGTACCGGTGCGGCCGTGTCGGCGCAGTGCGGTCCCGCAGCTGCGACAGCATGGTGTGCAGCCAGGAGAACAGGGGCATGCAGAGCCTCGCCGGAAAGTGTGCGACGTGAACGAAAGACGAACAGCGTGCGGAGCCGGCAGCGGAACTGTCCCGTGTGCCGTTTTCCGTTGCCGTGGACGGTGACCTGCAGCCGCAGGCGCAGCGGATGACTGCAGCCTGCAGGAAGGCCTCTCATCGGAAATCGGCAGAGAGACGGCCTGGCCTGGAGTCGAAAGACTTTGCGGACAGCGTCAACGGCACAGGCGGGGCGAAGGTGACGGGTCGCGCAGTGTTGCGCGAAGAGAGCCGTCTGCCCGGTTGCAACGGCTGCAGCGATGACAGCGCGCCGCTGCGTCAGCCAGCCGGAATCTACCGGTGGTGCGGGAAGAGAACTGGCGATGAGCGGATTGCGGCCTGTCTGGCGGGAACAGACTGGCCGTGGGGAATCGGGTGGAGATTCAGTCCAGTTCGGCGGCGAGTTCCGTGAATTCCTCGACCCGCTGCTCGATCAGATCGAGGCTGCGGTTCCAGAAATCGGTCGATTCGAGATCGCAGCCGAGTGTGTCCCGCACGGCGTCTTCCGCCTGACGGTTGCCGGTGGCAATGAGCAGCTGACGGAACATCTCCGGGAAGCGGTCGCCCTGCTCCCGACCGATGGCGGCTGCGCCGAGTGAGAGAAGATAGCCGAACGTATAGGGGAAGTTGTAGAACGGCAGGCTGCTGATATAGAAGTGCAGCTTGGAGATCCAGAAGCCGGGGTACCAGCCCGCAGGATCGAGCGCGCCGGCGTAGGCTTCCTGCTGGGCTTCAAGCATGAGGGCGGAAAGACGTTCGGGGCCGGGTTCGCCGGCAGCCCGTTCGCGGTGGAAGCGGTCTTCAAACAGAAACCGGGAGTGAATGTTCATCAGGAAGGAGACGGAATCGGTCAGCATCTGATCGAGCATGCCGAGTCGTTCCCGGCTGGACTTTGCCGCGGCAAGCCGCCGGTTGTTGACGACCGCTTCAGCAAAGGTGGATGCGGTTTCAGCCAGGTTCATGGGGTAGTCCTGCAGGAACAGGGGCTGTTCTTTCAGAACCCAGGAGTGCCAGGCGTGACCCAGTTCGTGTGCCAGCGTGGACATGCTGTCGGGCGAGCCGGTGAACGTCATGAAGATGCGGGATTCGCTCGCCCCGGGGAAGGTGGTGCAGAAGCCGCCCTGCCGTTTGCCGGAACGGTTCTCGGATTCCACCCAGCCTTCCCGCAGCGTGGTCTCGGCGAATGCGCCGAGTTCCGGAGAGAATTCGTGAAAGGAGGAAATGACCGTCTGGCAGGCATTGTCCCAGCTGAGGGCGGGACCGCCGGGAGCCGTTGCCTGGGGCAGCGGGGCCTGAATGTCGTACCACGCCAGCTGAGAGAGGCCGAGCAGACGGGCCTTGGCTTCCAGATAGCGGACCAGCATGCCTTTCCGCTCGCTGATGGCCGACCACATCGATTCCAGCGTGCCGCGGGACATGCGGTTGCGGCGGAGCGGCACGGTGAGGTGATCGTCGACGTTCAGGTGGCGGTACAGTGTCAGCCGGGTGCCGGCGATGTGATTCAGGGCATCGGCACAGGTTTCGCCAATGCTGTCCCACGCTTTGCCGGCTGCGAAGAACAGGTTTTCGCGGACCGAACGTTCGGGGGAATCGAACAGGACCTGACCGGGCGATTTCTGAATGATTTCTCCGCGTTCCATGACGGGGATCCGCAGTTTGCCGGACAGCCGGTCGTACAGCCGGCCCCAGGCGTGAATGCCGTCCACTCCCAGATCGGCGGCCAGCAGTTCTTCGTTCCGCGGGAGACGCAGCCGGGCATTGCGGCGGCATTCCTCGAAGAAGAACGTGAGTTCCTGCAGATCCGGAGCGGCGGCGCAGAAGGCGGTCAGTTCGTCGGCGGAAATGTCGCGGAAGGCGGCTTCGGCTTCCGTGGCGATTTTTTCCTGGAGCGGGTGCAGGGCGCTCAGGCGGCCTTCAAACTGCTGAAAGGTGCGGTTGGCGGCATCGGCCGCGGCATGACAGCCGATGAAGGCGTCCAGATCGGTGGCGAGGGATCGGATGGCGGACCAGTCGGCCATGAAGTCTCGCCACGCGGTGACCGCAGCCGGATCTGTCGAAACGGGCGGCAGCTGCGATGTACTGGCGACTACTGCTTTGAGCCGGGTATGGTAATTCTGGAAGACGGTTTCGAATTCGGGGGATTCCGGGTGGGGGAAAATCCGGGCGAGATCCCAGGTGGTGGAAAAGGTGTCTGCCGTGGTCATCTGGGTGGCCTCTCTGCCAGGAAGGCGTTCCGGTACGTCTCGTCTGCCGCTGTGATGCGTTAGAATAACGGTCCGGACAGCAGCCTGCATCCGCCGGGCGAGTGGAACGGGTGCCCGGCGGCGGATTTCCGGAGATGATTCTGCCGGGGCCAGTGGCCGGAATGTGGAATTCGCCTGATCGTGGCGGTGGTGGCCGTGATTGAGGAATGGTGATTTCGGCAGAGGCTCTGTCCGGGAGTGAGTGCGCAAGAAAGTTCGTGCGGAGGATGCTGGCAGCCGAAACGGACTGCGGAGTTCTTCCATTACCTGTTAGAAAGCGTGGCAGTAAACGTCCTGACTGGACACCACCTGTACTCCGCAGCGACCCGCGGAAGGCAGGTGGCCGCTGCCGGCTCGGATATTGGATACCGAATGGCCGGTCAGCCGCCGGAAAACTGGTCGGAGCAGGTCGAAGCAGCATGGCATCAGTATGGCCGTGAACTGTGGGCCATGTTCTATGCCCAGTGCAGCGATGCCGAACGAGCCGGCGATGCCGTTCAGGAGGCGTTTGCACGGCTGCAGGCACAGGACGGGGTGGAGATCCGGGAGCCACGGGCGTGGCTGCTGCGTGTCGGCAGGAACTGGCTGCGGGATGTGGCCCGGCGGGAACGCGTGGCGGCCAGCTCTTCGGACGGTCTGGATTTTCTGGCTGGCGTGACGGACTCGCCGGAAGCGGTGCTGGAGGATGCGGAACTTCAGGGCCAGGTTCGACAGGGGCTGGACCAGCTGCGGGTGGATGACCGGCAGGTGCTGGTACTGCGTTACGCGCTGAACTGGTCGTCGATCCGCATTGCAGAAGCGCTGGAAACCTCGCCGGCCGCAGTGGATATGCGTCTGTCCCGGGCCAGAAACCGGCTGGCGGAGGCCCTGCGGCAGCTGGGCGTGAATGTCGAGCAGGAATAATGGCTGAATGGTATCGCCGGGCGGGAAAGACCGTCCGGCACCCCGATTATTGATCAGCGGGATTCCAGCAGGTGCATGGGTTCTGTCGCACCGCGGTGTGTGATGAGGATTTCCGAACAGGCACCTGCGGACAGCGGGCAGAGAAACCTGATGGGTGGTGGAGAACACGTGATGTCTGACGGACAGTCCAGATCAGATCGTCAGCCGCATCAGCTCGATGAGCTGCTGCGGGATTTCTACGCCCGGGAGATGCGGAAGGGCCTGCCCGCGGAACTGCGGACTGTTCCCGCAGGCGATTTCCCAGCTGAGTCAGCAGCTGCAGCTGCGGTCCCGGTCCCAGCCGTCACGGCGGCGCCCGAACATTGCCGCCCGGTGGTCTCGCCTGGAGAAGTCTCCAGGGCAGGTGTTTCCGCGTCGGTGCGGAATGACGCTGGCCCGGATGGGGCACGGCGCAGTGCCGGACGAACGGTCCGGTTGCGTCAGGCGGACGAAGCCGGAACCACGTCCCCCGCGGGGAAACGAGCCGGGGTGGCGGCTGTGACGGTGGCTGCCTGCTGCCTGCTGGCGGTGGCGTTTCAGTTGCCGGGCCGCAGTGGTCTTCCCGACACTTCCGGGACAGACCGTCTCGGTGGTCCGCAGGCTGCTGCCCTGCCGGCAGAGAGTGAAGTCGTCGGCCGGAGTGAGGCTGCCCGGCAGGACCGTCCCGGTCGTCAGCCGGTGGAACGCAGCGGTCGATCTCGCACTGATGCCCGGACCGATGGCGTACCGGTGATGCTGGGGCAGCCGGAACGAAATCCCGCCAGCGGGGGCCTGGAAATCGAAGTGCCGGAGGACTCGATTGAGGTGTTCCCGATCGATGATCCGGAGCGGCCGCGCGACCCGGCAGCCCGTCGTCCGGGAGCTGAACGCGGTCCTGATGCCCGGCCGAAGTCCAGCGATCGCCCGGCAGCCAGACGCCCGCCGGTCGTTGCTCCCACCGGGAAGTAGCGGGCTCGGCATGGCTGAAGTCGCAGGCCGAAACGAAATGAGCACATGAGGCGCTGGCCCCATGTGCCCGTTCGGTACTGTCTGATTCGCCGGTGCAATTCAGTCCGCAGTCAGGCTGGTGACCTGTCCTGTTGAGGAGCCTGCAGGCTGAGCCGCGGGCCGATGTTACTGGCGGATGGAATCGAGGCTGGCCGCGTCGGCCACGCGTTCCCTGGCGATCCGCTTCTGGAACTGGCGGACAAAGCCCAGGACATGCACGTTCTGGTGCTCGCGGCCGAAGAGCGGCTGATTTTCCAGGGATTCTTCACCGGGAATTCCGCGGAACAGCATGTCGTACATGGCCAGAAACTTGGAAGTCCGGGTGACTCCGTGCTGGCAGTGAACCAGCATGGGGTAGTTATCGGGGTTGCTGAGCACGTCGATGTGATCCTGCAGCACGGGGTCGTCGGCATCGATTGTGGTGGGCATCGACAGTTCGATCAGCCGGGCGTTGGCTCCGCTGACGGCTTTACGTTCGGCTTCCCAGCGGGCTTCACCCATTTCGCCCGGTTTGCAGAGGTTGACGACTGTCCGCAGCTGCAGGTCTTCCACTACTTCGCCCATTGTCTCGGCATCCAGCCAGGCCGAGCGATACATCATGCCTGGTTCGTGCGTGGCCAGATGCTTGTATTTGTGGTGAGAGTGGTACGCCCAGCCCCCGGCGGTGGCGGCGATCAGGGCCAGGCTGGCAATCAGCACGGTGCGGTTGCGGTTGGTCATGTCGGTGATCATCCTTGATCGATTGGCCAGCCGGACTGCTGTGACTGCAGGCCCGGCTGCTGGTGCCGTCGGCGGAGGGTGGGTGGCACTGGGCCACGGCGGCGTTCGCGAATCAGGGCACGGGCCCTGTTCTGTGGAAATACGGGTGCCGGCTGGCGAAATGCAGAGGGGCTTTGCGAGGGTTGCGCAGGCAGGGGGTTCCTGCCCCGCCGGAAAGCACATGTGGCAATCCGGCGGGTCGCCCGGGAGCGGGCTTATAGGAAATCCGTAAGGCAGGGTCAATCAGAACCCGCGCCCCGGGGGAGTGCAGCAGCGGCTCCGGCCGGGGCCGGCAATTCCGGTGCGGAATCCAGATTCCACAGTTCGGGAGACGCCGCGGGAGCGGCCTGATCGACCGGGTCCGCGGGCAGCAGCCGGCCATTGGGCACCGGATGGTGGACTGTGTAAATCTGCTGATGGTAGCTGGAACTGAAGCCAGCCGGATCCCGGTAAGCCGGAATCGTCATGGGAGAAAACGGCAGGTGGCATCCACCCGCCAGAACGGTGAGAAGCAGTAGAATGCGTGAAATGGTGAAACGCTCCGTCGTTTCGAGGAAATCGATCCGGGCGGTCCAGTTCAGAAATCCGTTGGTTGCCGGGCGTTGAACAGCATTGCCCGGCCCTGCACCACCCCTGGTCGTGTGGAAGATCCCGGCAGCTCCAGGCTGCCCCGTTCAGACGGGAGCGGGTTCTTCTGTGATCGTTATCGGCCAGGACTGCCAGTGGCAGGAAGCGGAATCTGGGCAGGTCAGCGAAATCACCGCGCATGCGAAAGGCGGAGCGGGATTGCTTCCCACTCCGCCCTGAATTGACTGTTCTCTTCAATCGGCATCAGCTGCCAGGCTGCTGCAGCCGGGGAATCAGCCTTTGGCTTCGGCGAAGCGGCGGGCGACTTCATCCCAGTTCACCACGTTCCAGAAGGCGGAAACGTAATCCGGGCGGCGGTTCTGGTAGTTGAGGTAGTAAGCGTGCTCCCACACATCGAGGCCGAGAATCGGGGTGCGGCCTTCGGACAGGGGTGTGTCCTGGTTGGGGGTGCTTTCCACCTTCACGGCACCACCATCGACGGACAGCCAGGCCCAGCCACTGCCGAAGCGGGTGGCT
>JAGQPV010000328.1 GCA_020426545.1 Planctomycetaceae bacterium | reverse complement strand
GGCCGCTCAGTGGGCGCTGGTCTGGTTGTCTGTCAGGGCTGTGGCCTGCTCGACTTCTTCTGCTGCTGTTCCTGCTGCCAGGCGGCCATTTCGGTCGTCACCATGAGGCCCATGGCTCCGCCGCGGGCATCGGCGCCGTGGATGGCCGTGCGTTCGTAATATGCCCTGAGGCTGGTCTGCTTGCCGGTCCCCGCGCACATATCGACCAGCGTGCCATCGGCAGCAATCCGTGCCAGCAGGGCCGGCCAGGCCCGTTCGATGACGGGACGAAATTCCTCTTCGTCGAGCCAGCCACGACGGATGCCGCGAATCATGGCGTATGTTGTCATCGCGGTGCAGCTGAACTCGCGATAGCTTTCCGGGTGATCGACCACCTGGTGCCACATGCCGGTGGGATCCTGGTACCGTGCCATGGCCCGCAGGTGGGCGCGGTATGCAGCCAGCATTTTCTCGCGTCCGGCCTGGTCTTCCGGCAGCGCTTCGAGCGACATGACCAGACCCAGGGCGGGAAAACCGTTGCCCCGGCCCCAGGCGGTTTCATCCAGCGGCGAATGCCGGTGCAGGCCATCCTCCCGCAGGTTGAGCTGCAGCATGAACCGCATGTGCCGCAGGCAGGCTTCGGCGTACCGCTGCTCGCCCGTCAGGCGGGCGGCTTCCGCGAGAATCGGGCAGCCCATGAAGACGGCGTCGCTCATTTCGCTGTGAAAGGCCATGGCCGGGAGAGGCTGGCCGGACTTGTCGAAAGCGTACGCTGCCGCAGCCACGACAGGCGGGTTGTATTTCTTTTCGCCGGTCAGATGTGCCAGTTCCGCGAAGATCAGGTGTCCCGAGAGCGTACTCCCCGAGACGCGCCCCGCCAGCGAGTCCTGGCTGCCGTCGAGCCAGGGTTCGACGATCTTCTGAACATCGGCAAGGTGCTTGCTGTCGTCGGTCAGTTCCCCCAGCCGCAGTCGGCCCACCAGCGCCAGCGCGGGAATGTACTGCACACTTTTCAGATCCTGACCGTACCGGCGGGCCAGCTGCTGTGCCGTCTCAATCGCGGTGCGTTTCTGACGGCGCAGAATCTCCTGCCGGGCCGGTGAGGGAGCGGGAAAATCGGTGGCCTCTGCCTGCTGCAGCAGGGTTTTCAGAAACGTGCTGCTGGCCTTCCCGGTGCTGCTCGCGGGAACGGTCACCCGGACCGCGGGAATCAGTCCGGTTCCCGCGGGAGCTGCGGTCAGCAGGGCTGCCGCCAGTTCATCGGCCTGAACCTTCTCGCCCTGCGGAAGACCTTCCACTAGCTTTCGCAGGGCACCGCCCAGTCGTTTGGCCTCTTTCGCTGCTGACTGCAGTACGGCGAATCGGGCCTCGCCATCGTCAGCCTGCTGGTTGCTCTGGCGGACATCAATCACCAGGTCGGGAGCATGCAGGCCGGTCCACTGCCACAGATACTGGGCTTCGGGGCTGGTCGCCGACTGATAGAACGGCCCCGCGGGGGGATAGCCCGTGCCTGGCTTTCCGCCAACCGAGTTCTGGAAACCGGTTCCGTTGGCCCAGCCATCGGGATTCGCCAGGGGGACGACCGTCAGACTGTATTTCTCCCGCAGTGGTCGTGCCTCGTCGCTGGCGGCAAACCAGCTGGCTGCCGCGAGGGTGGCGAGAATGGAACTCTCTGCTCCGTCCAGACCACCAATCAGCAGAATTCTCTTGCGGGAAGTAGACGGATCGAGGTCGTGTTCCCCATACAGGCAGGGAATCGACGTGCCGGCCCGGGTGACTCCGACTGCCGAATGAGTAAACAGCTGCCGCGGGGTGTGCTTTCTCAGCAGTTCCGTGATGCGACCATTCCGGCTGGCAGTCAGTTCCACAGCTGGCCCGTCTGCGGCCCGGCCCGACGGAGACAGCCAGCAGATCAGCATTCCGAGACAGCAGACGGCCAGCGGAGATCGGGCACGCATTCTGCAAGCTCCAGTGAGGCGGGAGACAGCGGACTTCCGCACCGCACCGGTCTGACAGCCCATCTGTCAGACCAGCCCGGTGGCACATTCTCTTCAGCAGAGTGATACGTCAGTTCTCCGCGTTCGGATCATTCACGCTGGTTTTTTCCGCGGTGGGGAAGTTCTCCGGCACGGGCAATGTGACCTTTCCGGTCGCCGCCCATTCGCTGCCCCGGGCCACAATCGTCTGAAAACCAACGCACTTCATGGAGTAATCGGCGTGGCCCATCACATTGGTGAAGACGCGGCCCTTGCCGAACGGAATCCACCATACCATGGGTTCGTGCGCGCCGGTTCCCCGCTGCTCGGGTGAAGAATAGGCCGTGGCGAGCACGTGCATGTTCTGCCCCGGTCCGCGCTGGCCGTGGTACAGCTCGTCGCGGAAGTGCATCCACTCGGCGGGAATTCCCTGCATCACCGGGTGCCGGCGATCGCGGATAATCACGCTGAAAGCATGCTGCGGGCCGTGTCCGGCTCCCGGTCCTTCGCCTTTCGGTGTGCGAACCTGCTCGCCGTTGTCGTCGAGGGTGACTCGGTCACCAAAGCTGTTGCCCCGCCATCCCAGGCCAATCATCTCGTTGAATTCCGGCCACTGGGGGAAGGCATTGTTGGCGGCGTGCACAATGACGAGGCCACCTCCGTCCGCGACGAATTTTTCCAGCCCTTTCTGTACCCGTTCCGGCCACAGCTCGCCGTTGTAGTTGCTCAGCACGACATCAGCCGCGGAGAAATCAGGCTGAAAGCTGTCCCACTCGGCCTCCGGTGCATTCTTTGCCGTGGGCGTGGTGGCGACGGTCACTTCAAACCGCCCCGTCTGTTCGAGGAACGACTTGAGCACCGGGGTGGTCTTCCGCCAGTCGTGGTTGTTCTGCCCGTCAATCAGCAGCAGCTGCAGCTTCTTTGTCGGGGCAGCGTCCGCGGCTGCTGCCTGGTGTTGCGTTCCTGCAGTCAGAAAGCAGGCGGCAACCGCCAGGCAGCTGGCTGCCAGACGCATGGGGAAAACGGGCAGACGAAATCGAGCGGCGTGTTTCATCGGAATTTCTCCAGACAGGCTGGTGGATCGACCCCGCACAATCTCCCTTCCGCCTGAACGGTAAAGAGAGACGGCGAAGGGATGCAGTCGTCACATCGGGTGCGTGAAAATCGGTAGACCATCTTCCACTGTGGTCGGCCTCAGAATACCCGTACAGCGACAGGGAACTCAATCATGCCTCCTGGTTTCATGTGTGCCCCGTCCGGAGATCTCGACCGGGCCGGCACCACCGGGCTGGCTGCTTCTGTCGGCACTTCCGCTGATTGTTTGCTGTCTGCGGAAGCACGGAAAAATATTCCGGAGAGCGTCGCAGGAGAATGCCGGTGCCTTGTACCGGAAGCAGCCGGCAGCCAGAATCGCTGCTAATGCCATCATTTCCGGTCATTTCTTCTTTTCGGCCCGGCAGACTGCATTTCTCACTTTGGCCTGCCTCGGGCACGGAGTCGCCATTTCATATGGGAATTGACGAGCACATTTCCACCTTTGCCGGCCGCACGATTGTACCGTTGGGGCGCGCGGCCTTACTGAATCAGCTGGAAGCAGTTGCGCTGCGGATCGATGTGGATTTTGAATCGGCCGAACAGGGCACGACCATCAGCGAGCGGTTTGAGCAGCTGGCCCGCCGCGAGAATCTGGCTCGACTGGAAGCCCTGGTCATTGGCTCCTGGGGAGAACCCTGGGAGACGGACGCGGGGCCGGTGGTACAGGAACTGGTCGCGCTGAGCCGGCGGCTGCCCCGATTGAAGGCGCTGTTTCTGGGCGACATCACCGCTGAGGAATGTGAGATTTCCGCCATTCGCCAGACCGACTGTTCCCCGCTGTGGGCGGCTTTTCCGCAGCTGGAGGAATTGTGGATTCGGGGGGCGGAAGGTCTTTCGCTGGGGGAGATTCAACACGACTCGTTGAGGAAACTGGTGCTGGAGGCTGGAGGACTGTCCTCAGCCGTTGTGGGGGAAGTCGTTTCCGCCCGGCTTCCCCGCCTGGAACATCTGGAGCTGTGGCTGGGCACCGAGGAGTGCGGAGGAGATACCTGCCTGGCAGACCTGGCCCCGCTGCTGACAGGCGAGGGGTTTGAATCGCTCAGCTCACTGGGATTGCGAAACTCATCCATCACCGACCAGATTGCCAGCGGGCTGGCCGCCGCTCCCCTGCTCGCCCGCCTGAAGGTCCTCGATCTGTCGCTGGGCACCCTGGGCGATGAAGGAGCCCTGGCCCTGCTCAATTCCAGCCGGCTCAGCGGCCTGCGAAAGCTCGACCTGCACTGCCATTTCATGACGGATAATGTCGTGGTGCAGCTGCGAAAACTGCCCTGCGAGGTGATTCTGACGGGGCAGCAGCAGCCCGATGACTGGGGGGACGGCGAATTCCACCGATACGTATCGGTTTCCGAGTGACAGTGCTGCGCAACCAGGGGGCGAAGTCAGCCACGTGGCCGGCAGGCACCTTCCCGCCGCCGTTGTTTGAAGTTCCCCACGGCGCGGCCTATCATCCTTAACTTCCTGACTTTCCGCCTGCCGGGTCGGTCCGCGGGCAACCGTTTTCCAGGCTTTGGCCTGGTTCTGCCGTCTGCTGAAAGCACTTTGAACGATGATTCTGGATCAGTTTCGGCTTGATGGGCGTGTGGCCCTGGTCACCGGTGCCAGCCGCGGTCTGGGCCAGGGCATGGCCCGTGGTCTGGCGGAAGCCGGAGCGCATATCGCCTGCTGTTCCCGGGGAGGTTCCGCCGAGGAAACCCGCCAGCTGGTGGAAGCCGCCGGCCGCGAATTCCTCGATCTGAAAGTCGACCTGGCTGAGCCCGAGGAACGAAAAGGGCTGGTCCAGCAGGTGATCGACCGGTTCGGCCGGATTGATATTCTGGTCAACAATGCGGGCGGCGGAGACCGTTACCCTCCCGAAGACTACCCGATGGAAAAGTGGATGCACCTGGTCGAGGTGCATCTGAATGCGGCGTTCGATCTGGCACAGCAGGCGGCTCCGTCGATGATTCGCCGGGGGCGGGGAAAAATTATCAACATCGGCTCGGTGATGAGTTTCGAGGGGGGCTGGCGGATCCCCGCCTACGCAGCCGCCAAGCACGGCATTGCCGGCATGACCCGCGGACTGGCCACCGACTGGGCCGGCAAGGGCATCAACGTCAACTGCATTGCTCCGGGCTATTTCGATACCGACATGCCCAATGCACTGCGGAACGATCCGGTGCGGGCCCCGCAGATCATGGACCGCATTCCCGCGGGTCGCTGGGGTCAGCCCGATGAAATGGGCGGTCTGGCCGTGTTCCTCGCGTCCGATGCCTCGAACTACCTGCACGGCAGTGTGATTCCGATTGATGGCGGCTGGCTGTCCCGCTGAGCAGGGCATCCCTTTGCCTGGCTGGCCCCGCTGTCGTGCAGCAGACCCGGTTCGCAGCGCCGCTGTTTCGCGCTGCTTCTCGAAAGGGTGAAGACATGCAGCAGACCAGACGCGAGGCACTCGGCCGGCTGGCCGCTGTACTGGCCGGAGGCGGGTGCCTGACGGGCAGCGGGCACGCCGTTGCGGCGGACGATTCTCCCGCACTGACCGTCGATGCCCGGATTCGCCGGGCAGCCCTCAGGGCGGAGCTGTCGCAGCTGTTTACGGGAACGACTGCTGCGGAGTTCCAGGCCTGGCACACAGAATTCCGGGCCACGTTGAACCAGCTGCTGGGGCCGACCGCGCCTCCCGCTGAATGGACTGTCAGCGAGGAACAACGGACCGAACTCCTGGACCATACCCGACTGGAACTGCTGCTGAGCAGCGGTGAAGAAGACCCGGTGCCGGTCTATCTGCTGCTGCCGAAACAGTCGCAACCGGCGGAAAGCTCGGCAGCCCCGGGGAAGGCTCGGCAGCCGCTGCCGGCGGTGGTCTGCGTGCATGGGCATGGCGACCATGGGCATCACCCCGTGGCTGGCCGTCGCGATCTGGCCGGAGTGGAGAAGGCAATCGCAGGGGCGAATTACGATTACGGGCTGCAGTTTGTCCGCCGCGGCTATGTGGTGGCGGCCCCCTGTCTGACACCCTTCGGCCAGCGGCTGGCGGGAGTCCGCTCGAAACAGATGGACCCCTGCGCGGTGAGTTTCATCCGCCTGCAGGCTCTGGGCAGGCTGCTGATCGGCCAGAATGTGCGGGACGTGCGGTGGTGCGTCGACCTGCTGCAGAGCCGGCCGGAAGTGGACGGAAACCGAATCGGCTGCGCGGGTCTGTCCTATGGCGGACGGATCACCATGCTGACCACGGCTGTGGAAGACCGAATCAAAGTGGCGGCTGTCAGCGGAGCGCTGAATCTGCTGCAGGAACGCATCACGCACCGGTACAGCTGCGGCGCTCAAATTATTCCTGGCCTGCTTCAGTATGGCGACTTCCCGGAAATTGGTTCGCTGATCGCCCCCCGTCCGGCCGTGTGGGAGGTGGGGGCAAAGGACGGACTGGTGGTTGCCGGCTGGGATCAGAAATTCCGCGACCGGCTGGGGCGAACGTATTCCGCCGCGGGAGCCGCCGACCAGCTGCAGTTCGATGATTTTGAGGGTGGCCACCGCTGGAACGGCCAGCTGGCCTTCCCGCTGTTCGACAAGGTGCTGAAGGCTGGGCGATAGCACCCGCCTCCGGTGGCGTGATGCCAACAAAACCACCCCCGTCTTTGCGGAAAGCCGGGTTCCCGTGGGAATTCGGGTGGATCCCGCCCGGCCTTCAGCGGTTACAGTATGGGAGGAGCTGAGGGCGGGTATGCGCAGTTCAACTGCCGGATGACGTGCCCGCTGTGAAAGCTCCACCGTCCGCG
>JAGQPV010000327.1 GCA_020426545.1 Planctomycetaceae bacterium | reverse complement strand
CTACGCTTGTGTGGGCATGGCTTTCTGCCAGCCTCGTCCAGTCCCCGATTTGTCGGCATGCCCATCCCGCTTCGCGGCGATGAGCATCGCACCCGGCGTCTCACTGCTGATGTTGTTTCCTCGGTCTGCCCGAGCTGCCGGGTCACACCGCCCCGCGACCGTGAGGACTCCGGCCTCAACAGCAGGCACCCGCAGGCCGCATCAGGCCGATCGGCACCCGTCCCGCGCAGAAATTCCGCCCGCCGTCCGTCCTGCGAGGCAGACCAGCCCGACTTGAGCCGCAGAGTTCGGCTGGCCCGGAAATCTGCTCATTCTGCGCCAGTGCTGACGGCTGCAGTGATCCTGCCGGTTATCCGCCCGCAGGAACCCTCCATCCGGTCCTGTCGCGCCCCTCAGAACCCCCTGATCGGCAGGGTTTCTGCCTGCTCGCGGGTCTGCCCGAAAGCTATGAGCGGGCTGCGCGGCAGGGTCCAGCGAGGAAAACAGGAATCCTGCGCCGCATCCTCACCGATCGACTCCAAACGCATGCTAAGTTTCCACTGTCCCGCACAGCACCGCTCAGTTGAGCCGTGCGCCCGGGGCAGCCGAAGACCATGCCTGCCGTAGCCGGCCCGTGCCGAACACAGCAGCCGATGTCTGTTCGGAACGGAACAGTGATGAAATCCACGGAACCCGGGCCGGTTCCGCCACATGCCAGTCGAGCGCAGGAAACCGGGTGGACTGCCTGGTTTCCGTCGAGGGGACAATATCCGATGGAATTCCTGAAGCGATTCCTGAAGAACACATATCGGGACGGGCAGCCGGCCCAGGGGCTGAGCAGCTTTCAGAACCTGACCGAAGAAGAGCTGGAAGCCCACCTCCGCATTACCCGGTACGATGACTTCGTGCTGACGGAGGCGGTGCGCCCCTCATACGATCTGCAGGTCGTTCCCCGGGCCGGTTACCGGCGGGACACCTGGCGGGATCGGGAGAATGGCGTCAACATTCCCGTGCTGATGGCGTCCGCCTCCCGCGAGACGCTGATGGACCTGTTCCTCGACCTGCTCGACCCGCTGGGCAACGAAGTCGATGTCGTGCTGGAAACCAGCCACGACGGTCGCGCCGGGGAACACGTCGATCTGTATCGGGAAGCCATCGATCTGCCCGTGCTCAAAAGCACGCTGTACGATTTTGAAGAGCTGCTGCTGGACGACGGGTGCTGCGGTATCGCCGTGCTGAACCCGAAAATCCCACTGGAAGTTCAGCTCGACGAACACAAACTGCTCATCGTCTACGGGCAGGAACTGGGCATGTTCGAAGACGTGATGCGGGAGTATTCCCTGCCCGGCAGCCGGGATATCCAGTTCATCACCGAAGCAGAGCACGTCCACTCTTCCAGCGACGAACTGGCCCGTGAGTTCGAACAGCTGAAGTACCGCCTCGGAATCGACGACTGATCATTCCGCCAGCCGATTCACAGCAGACAGGGCCGGGCCTGAACAATGACGTTCAGGCGACCGGCCCTTTTTCATCAGCTGCGGCGCAACCGCATTCGGCCTCGGTGCTTTCGGCCACGCTGCTTTCGGCCTCAACGCCAGCGGTCTGACCGCCAGCGGACAGCACCTCCCGCGGGCATCACTCGCTCAGCGGCTTCACCCGCAGGTGACGGAACTCAACCTGCGAGCCGTGGCCCAGAAAACCAATGTGGCCACTCTTCCGCTTCAGGCCCGGGTGATCTTTTCCATCGACGGTTTTGGGCGTGCTGGCCTTCTCGATGTCGGCATCGACAATCGTCTCGCCATTCAGCACCACGGTGATGTGGTTGCCCCGGGCGGTGACTTCCTGCACGTTCCATTCGCCCACCGGCTTCTGGGCGCCCCGCTTCGCTGCCACCACGCCGTAGATGGAACCGTGGTACTGCCACGGCTGCAGCTGGGCGTACTTCTTCGCCGAGTTATCCAGCACCTGCAGCTCCATGCCCACGTAGGCGGCATTGCCTTCCAGCGGAGCGCGAATGCCCAGACCGTTGTTCGCGCCTTCGGTCAGCTTGAACTCAAACCGCAGGACGAAGTCGCCGAATTCCTGCTTGGTATACAGGTTTCCGCCACCGCCCGGCTTGCAGACAATGGCTCCGCCTTCCGCGAAGTAGCCATCGGTCGCACCCGTCCAGCCGGTGAGATCCTTCCCATTGAACAGACTCTGGAAGCCGTCCTTCTTCTCTTCGGCTGTCAGCCCGGTCTTGTCACCAGCGGCGGCCGAACCGGCCAGAAGGGAAGAGACTGCCAGCAGGCCCAGGGCAGCGAGGGAAAACAGGCGTGAACCATTCATCGTTCTATCCTTTGTGGCGCAGCGGGTGATGTTCGAAATCAGCAATCGTGGAACAGCCAGAATACCCCGTCCGCCAGGTCGATGCCACCTCTCCGCTTCAGGCTGCACACCCGCCACGCATCACCTGTCCGCTGGTACCCGTACCCTTCAGCCGGGCCCCGGGGTCGCTGTGGCAGGGGGAACGCCCGACCACAACGCAAACCATCCGCGACAGCCAGCCACGTCATTCGCCGCCCGGTCCACTGCCGTAGTCGGCGTAGGACTTCTCCTCGACGATGGCCGAGTTCAGCAGCCGGTTGATCTCCCGTTTCAGCGCAGCCCGACGGTCGTTCTCAAAGTACACACTGCGGGCCAGCTGCACGAAATCCGGGCCGAAATCGCTCCGCCGTTCGCACTCCCGCAGGGCATCTTCAATGTCCCACAGAACGGTGTTCACCTCCGCCAGTTCCCCGGTCAGCTGCTTAAGGCGGCCTGCCGCTGCGGTGGTGTCGGGGGAGACCTGCCGACTGTGAATCTGCTGCAGACTCTGCAGCTCATGCTTCACATTCGCCAGCTGCCGCGGGTCACTCAGCCGGCCCTGCTTCAGCTCGAGAATGGTGATCCGGTCGATCAGCTCGCCCGCGGAAATCTCGGCCGTGATTCGCAGTCCATCAGGCATTGAGGACTTCTCCACCGCAGGCAGCAGACGCTGAAAATCACGGGAAAGCCCGTCCCGCAGGTGCAACCAGCAGGCACTTCTTTAAGCCCCTCTCCTGAGGGAGAGGGGCTGGGGTGAGGGGCTTCTCTTCCCCTGACTACTGAACCCTGACCACCTGCGACAGCCTGCTCCAGGGTGCCACGGGTGGCTTGTCCACCCGTGTCTTCGGATTGAACAGCATCCCCACACAAGCGGCGGGTGGCATTGCCAGTGTGCCCCAGCGACAGAAACGCCTCAGCTCTCGCGGCGTTTCCGCCCTCACTCACCACCATTCCGGCCCACCTGCAGACACAGCAGCGTCTTCGTGTCCCGCACAAACAGCCGTCCGTTCGCCAGGGCCGGCAGAGCACGGGTCGTGGTGGTCAGCACCCGGGCCCGGTTCAGTTCCGTGTACTTCTTCGCCGTGGCCTGAAACTGCACCAGCGTGCCGTCGGTCAGCAGGGCCAGTACCTGGTCGCCAGCCCGCAGCAGCGAACCGAAACCGAAGTCCTCCTCAGCCCAGTACACGTTCCTCGTCCGCGGATCGAAGCACTTCAGCACGGGCGTATCCACCCGCTCCTGTCCGTCGATACCGAACAGCGCCGAACCCGAAGGCACACTCGTCATGTACTGGCTGGACATGATCGCGTCCGACGCCCACACCACCTCCACCGAGTTCTTCGCGGGCCGGGCCAGCACCGCCCCCACACCATAGTGAGCCGTCACGAACACGTTTCCATCCACAATCTGCGGCGTGGCGGCATTGACGGTCGGCCCCCTTTTGCCGAACGGGAATTCCCACAGAATTTCGCCGTTCTTCGGGTTCAGGCCCACCGTCTTCAGCCGGGTGACAAACACAGCCTGCTGCACGCCATCCACCTCCACCACGGCCGGCGAGGAGTAGCTGGCCGCTTCGTCGGTGGCCTTCCACACGGTCCTGCCGTCAGTCGGGTCGAATGCCACCACTCCCGCGCCCTCACGGTCTCCACCCACATTCACCAGCACCAGCCCGCCGGCAATCACTGGCGTACTGCCCGCTCCGAAATATCCTTCACGGGCACCAAACTCCTGGTGCGTTTCCCGCTTCCAGCTTTCTTTGCCACTGGTCAGATCGAGAGACGTCAGCCGGCCCTGCGCCCCGTACAGCACAACGCTTCCCTTATGAATCAGCGGCACACACCGGGGGCCGTTATCCGGGCTGAAGCCCGTGGAAAAACTGGTGGGAGCACGGTGCGTCCACAGCACTTTGCCGGTGGCCGCATCGTATGCTTCGACCACTTCCTCGTTCTCCACCCGGTGAAACAGCACCGCCGTCTCGCCGGCAACCGCCACTCCGGAAAACCCGCTGCCCACGTCCTTCTTCCACAGCACCTGCGGCCCGTCAGCCGGCCAGTCCGTCAGCAGCCGTTCATCGGCAGCAGCCACACCGTTGCGATGCGGGCCGAGAATCTGCGGCCAGTCTCCACCACGGGCCTGCTGCTGCAGACCACCGGGCAGACACAACCCGGCCAGCAGCCCGACCGCCAGCAGTGCGGCCGACCGCAACCCGGAACAAGAACTCTGAAACCCGAACGACGAACCCTGCATGCTGATGTTCCCGTGCTGTGATTCCGTAACCGCTGTGCGTGCGGGTGAGCGGCCGCCCGGCAAAACGGCCCGAAGAGATCTGGTGAACGGTTCCCGGGATTCCGTCAGCCGGACTGCTGCGATTCGTGCAGCATCCGCACGAATTCCTTCAGAAACGGCGTGTTGTCGTGCCAGGTGCGGGCCGAAACCAGATTCCCGTCGACCACCACCGGCTCGTTCACAAACTCACCGCCAGCCATCGTGGCGTCCAGCGCGCACTTGGCGACACTGGTGGCCTTCCGCCCCTGCAGACAGTCGGCCGCTGCCAGGATTTCGATTCCATGGCAGACCGACGCCACCGGCCGGCCGGTTTCCATAAAGCGACGGGTGACAGCCAGCAGATGCTCGTCGTACCGCAGATACTCCGGTGCCCGCCCTCCGGAGAGGAACAGGCCGGCATAGTCATCCGCCACAATATCGCGGAATGCAATATCCGACTGCAGATGATAACCGGGCGTCTCCTGCGTGATGTCCCACCCGGGAGGCTGTTCGTGCTGCACCATGTGATACAGCCGCACCTCCGGCGCCGCGACCACCACCTCAAACCCGTCCTCCGGCAGGCGGAAGAACGGATACATGGTGTCGATCACTTCCGAAGCATCACCAATCACCAGCAGAACCGCGGGCATACGCCAGTCCTCACCTGAGCGGCCACGTGCACCGTGCGAAGCGGATGTCCGCCTCGTCGTCCGTGCATCAGCTTAAGCGCAGGCGCGGGAGATTGCGACAGTCCGGCCAGAGACCAGCCCCGCCAGACGCCGGGAAACACCACCTCCGGCACACGGCCAGCCACATGCGGCTGACCGGAAGCATCGGTGTTCCCGCGAAATTCAGGAACCGGCTCAGGCCGGCCATTCCGCCCGGCAGCAGGTGCAGCGGAAACCCACCAAGGTCGCCGTGCCGGGAATGGGCAGACGGTTCCGGGTCAGCAGGGCGTCTTCCAGTTCCAGCGGCTGCACCACGGGGTGGTGGCAGTCGGGACAGGTGCGGTTCTCATGCAGAATGCGGGCCCGTTCGGTCAGCGACATCGCGTGCCGCAGACGGGCAGACGGGCCGTTTCCACGCAGCCGCAGAATATGCGGTTCGGGCACTGCCGAGGAGGTGGTGTGTTCGTCGGGCCAGTAGACTCTCAGTCGGCTCATCCTTGAGCTCCTGCCGAGGGTGTGAAGACGAACCGACAGCTTCGCGCTCCGGCGAAATGCCAGCGGTTCGGGACCACAGTGCGGGACTTCCTGTCAGCCCTGCGGTCACTTGTTTCACGTTGTCATCTCCGCCTGCTCCACCGGTCATCGGCTCGGCGGGCGAATGTGCAGGGCAGGATAATTCCCCCGTCAGGGCAGAAGCAACAGCACCTCCGCCCACAAATTGAATTTTGTGCCGAGTTGCAGATTTTACCATCACAAGGCCACAGACCCGGCAATCTACGCCAACCACAAAGAATAGAGCGACACCCCCGGCAGGGTACATCCCCGCAGCCGGACCGGATTTTCCTGGACCGCCCTCTTCTGTCCTCCTGCAGGCGTGCTCGGTGCCCGCCTCCGATTTCGTCTTCCCTCTCGCCTCAGGACGGACGCAAACACACTGCAGAGGCGGTTGGCCACCACCAGCACCTCACTCCACCGCGAACCCGTGCTGTTTGCGGTGGTAGGGGCCGTCGAATTCCTTGCTGGTCTTGAACAGTTCGTGCCGGCCGTCCGCGGCGGCATTCTTGACCTTCTCCAGGATCTCCGCCTGCTGCTCGTGGCTCAGCGGCTTGAAATCCCGGCCGACTTCCAGCGCCTGCTTCAGGTCGCGGTCGTTCCGCAGCCCCACCACCAGCGAGGAAATCGGCTGGGACAGCGAGAAGTGAATACATTCGCGGGCGGAGACCGCGCCCGACGCCGGCAGTTTGCCTTCCATGCCACCGCCCAGGCTTTTCATGCCGATCACGCCGGTATCCTGCTGATGACACTGCGGCACCACCCGGTGCAGGAAACTGCGGAAGAAGTAGTCGCACACATTAATCGGCATCTGAGCCGAGTCCCACGGATGCGGCTTGTTCAGCATCTTCAGGTGAATTTCCGGATCCTTATGCCCGGTGAAGCCAATGTACTTCACCTTGCCCGCCTGCTGCGCTTCGAGAGCCGCTCTGATGCCGCCCTGCTCGAAGACCCAGTCCGGGTCGTTGTCGTAAACCATCTCGTGAAACTGCCACAGATCGAGG
>JAGQPV010000326.1 GCA_020426545.1 Planctomycetaceae bacterium | reverse complement strand
TCTGGGCTGCCTCAAACTGAGCATCCAGAGCCCGCGGTTTTTCCTTGAGAATCACCGCGACCAGGTTGAGAGCTTCCTCGAAGTTCTGCTGACGCCGACGGCAGGTGACCAGCCGCAGGCGGACACCGGAGAGTGATACCGAAGTGAAGTTCGGGTCCTGCTCCGCGCGGGTGAGGATATCGGCATAGGTGTTGGCGGCCTTTTCAAAATAGGCCGTGGCTCCCGAATCTTCTCCCATGCCCGTGCCGAGACTGTTGTAGGTCTCGGCAATCCAGACCAGGGCGTTGTAGTTCATCTGGTCGCGGCGGTTGAACAGTTCGTTGAGGAACTTGTCGAACGACTCGCGAACGGTCGTCAGCCGGTCCGTCTGGTTGAGTTCCCGCAGCCGGCGGATTTCTTTTTCCAGTTCCTGACCAAGGTTGACGTAAATCTGCATCACACCGCCGTCATCGCCTCCGCCCAGTTCTTCCAGCTTCTGCATCACCTGCAGAGCGGGATCGATCTGCTGCACACCGACATAGGCCCGCAGCAGCTGCTGGTAGGTCAGACTGGCGAAATCGCGGCTGGTGACGCCCACACGCGGGCGGGGCTTGCCTTCTTCCACCTGAATGGCTTTGGACGGGGAATGCGGATCCTGTGTCAGCAGCTCGATGGCTGCCTGGTATTCGCCCTGGCTGATCAGAATCTGGGAGAGCGAAACTTTGGCGGCGATGAGGCCCGGTGAAGGCTGTCCGCCTTCGGGAACCTGCTTCGACAGCTGATCGATCGCGGTGGAAAGGTGGCTGCGGGCCGAAGCCTGCCAGGCATCGAGTTCCGCCGCAGCTGGCCGGCTGGCTTCATCGAGGCGGGCGGCTTCCAGCCACGCGGACCAGTACGCCTGGCCGGCGGCTTCCTGAGCATCAGGGTACTGTGCGGCGGTTGCCGGCACCTGCTGGAACCATTTGGCGGCCTGCACCGGTTCCTTCAGGCGACTGTAAACGTTGCCCAGCGTCATACGGGCATCGTTTGCGCGGTCGCTCTGGGGCCAGGTTTCCGTAATCAGTTCGGAAACCCGCAGCATGCGCCGCAGTTCCGTCTGACCGGGCGGTTCGGCACCGGCTGCCGACTCGCCTTCACCGCGGGACCGATCTTTCGTGGCATCGTTGTAGGCCTGCATCCAGGCGGCAAGGGCAATGTAGGCCGAGTCCTGGGCCGTGGTGGAATCTTCCACGGCGTAGTGCTGCCCCACAAACTCGCCGAGGATGGCAGCCCGATAGCTTTCCCGCAGCAGGTAGTACACATAGGCCAGCTGATAGCGGACCGAGTTGACCTGTGTGATCTTCGTTTCTTCGTCGGACAGCTTGAGGGCCAGATTCAGCATGCGGGCCGCTTCGACCACGTGGTCGTCGTACTTCAGCTGCAGCTCGGCTTTTTTGGCGGGGTCCTTCTCTGCCGAGACGGAATCCTTGAGCGGCTTGATCTGCTTGACGAGGCTGCGTCCCATGGCGCTGGCCTGATCGAAGGTGGTCGGGTCACCGGGATCATCCTTCAGGTGGACTTCCATCCGCTGGAACATGGCCTGGGCCACATCGCGGTACTGGCCGTCGAACCGAGCCAGGTACTCCGCATCCGTCCGGGCGAGGCGGTAATAACGCAGGGCTTCGGCCTGATCGGTCGCTTTGGCATCACCCAGAGATTCCAGAGCGCGAGCCCGTTCCCAGCGGATTCCCATGTGAATCGGCGAGGCCCGGCGGTTGTCTTTCAGCCAGTCGCCCGCCTCAATCCGGACCAGTTCGTAGTCTTTCCGCTGTTCGTGGTTCAGGCAGATCAGCCGGAACTGGCGAACCTGGTCCTGCAGCCGCCGGAGGGTATCGGACTTGCCGGGATGCTCCAGCAGTTCGTTGTAAATACCCAGCGCCTTGCCGATTTCGTCCTGTTCCTCGAAGCATTTGCCCTGCCACATGCGGGCGTACAGGCCGCCCACCTGGCTGCGGTATTTCGTGTGAATGTCTTCGAATTCGGTCGAAGCTTTCGTCAGCGTGCTGCGGAACTCTTCTGAACCTTCGTCGTAGGTCTGAGCCAGTTCGTAGGTACACAAGGCCATATCGAGCTGGGCCCGGATGTATTTGACTTCGGCGGTCCGCCGCTCTTCGAACTGCTGGCGGTTTTCCTGCTGGTCGATGAAGCCGGGGTACTTGTCGTAAGCCGCCTTGTGCAGATCGTGAGCGGCTTTAAAGATTTCGCGGGCTTTGGTGACCATGGCCCGGGCGTTCTGCTGGAATTCCCTGCGGTTCCCCTGATTGGCGGGAGCACGGGACTTCCAGATTTCGTTCCGAGCCCGGTCCAGCAGCATGCGGGCCCGTTCCGTGCTGGCTTCGCCGGCCAGGGGGTGCTGCGGATTGGCTTTGGTGAACTGTTCCAGGTGGGCTTCGGCCTGGTCGAGCATTTTCGCCTGGTCTTCCGGGTTCCGCTGGGTGCGGGACCAGGCCAGCAGGGTGAGGGCCCGTTCGTAGGGAATCACCACGCGAATGTCTTCAGGAGTGTCGGGCTGCCCCTCGATTTTGACGAGGTACAGATCGGCGATATCGAACAGCTCGCGCTGTCTCAATCCCTGAATGAACTCCTTGTACGGCTCTTTTGCCTGAGCCAGGCCAGACAGAAGCAGGCCAACCAGAACCATGACAGGGCAGAGCCGTAAAATCCTCATATGAACTGCTTCCGCTCTTCTTATGGCTGTTCCATGTGACGGCAGGAGCCGATGCACCGGTTTCTACCCATCTGATGAATTGCCCGCAGGAGGACGGCAGGGAATGCCGCAACGGGCACCCGTGAGAAACCTGTCCAGTCCTGACTTTAAAGGATATACCTCCCGCCAGCTGTTCGCAAGAAGCTCGTGCGGCGAAAGGCCCGTGGATCTACCGATCCGCCTCCCTCAGATCCCCACCAGGTCGATCGATGGCACCGTCCGGCCCCCTGAGGCTGCGACCTTCTGGTGGGTGCGAACAGTCAGCTGCCCGGGCCGAAAACCTGCAATATCTTTCGACCGGCCGCTGGTGGGGCACGCCGGGGCCGGCATCAGCCAGGGATTTCGCAGGCGGCAGGGTTCCGAACGACAGGCTGCCCCGGCACGGTGGCGGCGCGAAGCTGGGGCCGCGCACAGAAATCGCCGCGTCTGCAGGGGAACTGTCCCCGGCAGACGCGGCGTGAAGCAGCAGCGGACGTCAATCGGCATCAATCCGTCTGAGATCGGCCCTGTCGCGCCGTCGTCAGGACGTCAGGCCTGTTTCAGGCCAATGTTGACGTAAGTGTGCACGTGCGGCGCACCCCGGAAGTGCCAGACGAAGCTGGGCCCTTCCAGACGCCAGATGTCCCACACCTTGTCGCTGTCCAGGTCTCCACTTTCGTAGAACGACAGGTGCAGCTTCTCGAAGCCGCCGCCTGCCTTGAGCAGCTGCAGGGCCTCGTTGACGTCGGCCTCACGGTACGGAGACAGAATGACCTTGACCACCGACTCCACCAGTTCCCGCTGGTCGGAAGACAGTTCGCCAATGGCCACGCCGGGGAAGGCGCCTTCCGCTCCCTGAATCTCCACGGCGCTTTCACGGGGAGCCTTCGGCAGCAGAGCCCGTTTCTGCTGATCGGCGTCCAGAGCCTGGAAGACTTCGTTGGCCTTGACCGTCTGGTAGTAGAACAGGTTCTTCTTCGGAGATTCCACACCGTGGCCGTAAACCACCGGGCCACCGAAGGCCCGCTGCGGGGTGCTGTCGCCATCGGCACGCAGCGTCAGGTGACGGCCGGTGAGCAGGAACTCGAACTGACCGGAGCCCGGCTGACCGAACAGCGCAATGCTGTACCGGCCGAAGCCACCGGAATCGTATTCCATCTGCTGCAGGAACCGCTTGTAGCCATCTTCACTGGTGGCACCCTGCACGACCTTGCGGGTCAGTTCCCGCTGTTCCTTTGTGAAGAAGTCGTCATCAATCTCAGGTTCGGTCACGTGCCAGTTGGCACTGAGCTTCGTCCGCAGCTGATGATCGAACGGGAAGCAGAGCGTCTTCTTCTGCGAATCACTGAAAGTCTGGTACAGCTCGGCCGCGGCTGTTTCGGCGGGTCGTTTGTCAGCAGGACCAGCCCAGACACTGCTCATCAGCGGTGCGCTGCCGGCAATCAGTGCGGCACCTCCCACTGTTTCCACAAACCGGCGACGGTTGATCACCGGCTGATCGCCACAATCGGGGCAGGGGTTCTGAGAGTTCTCGGACATGCAGCACCTCCGGGTGACTGGGAACGGGGAAATGTGAACGAACACATTCCCGCCTGATTCTGCCGGTATTCACGCGGAATACCGGTCTACCGACGACTGCCACGTGATCTCCGCGGCTCCGTCCATTAGCACGCTATCATAAATATCAGGAATCTTCGATGCAATTACCTTCCCGGCCATCCGGATGAAAACAGCGAAAGGTCAGGGAATGTCTGTTCCGGTGAAAACGCCACACCGCCGGGGTGCAGGCCGGCTGCAGAGCGAGTGGTGATTGCCCCGCAAAGCAGAGTCTGCGACTTTTGTTAATGCAGCGGCAGCCGGCGGCGGGCCGGTCCTTTTGCGTCTGCCAGTCTGCGGCTGTAGAGTGTTCTTCCGGCAGCAGGCCCGCCTGAGTGTGTGTTCTGCCTGCGTTCTCTGCCTTCACCTGTGAACCGCACATGATCAACTCAGTCTCCCGGAGATTCCGGATGCCCCGCTCGCAGCTGTTCCCCCTGTTTTCGTTCCCGTGCCGGCAGGTTCTGCCTGCCGCCTGCCTGATGATGGCTCTGTTCTGCACGGCGGCCCGCCTGCCGGCGGAGACACCTCAGCCAGACCGCAGCAGTTCGGTTCCTCTGGAGGGAACGCAGCCGCTGCAGCTCGAAGAGCCACTGGACGAGTTCATGGTGCGGGGCATCGATGAATATGCCCTGCGCAAACTGCACCAGGCACGGGCCGGGCAGGAACAGTACTGGAAGCGAGATACCAGCAGTGTCGAGGCCTACCTGAAGAGCATCGAGCCGAACCGGAAGCGGTTCCGGGAGATTACTGGTGCCGTCGACCAGCGGACTCCCGGCCGGGGAATCGAACTGCTGGCCACCACCACACGGGATTCGCTGGTGGGCCAGGGAGACAGCTATTCGATTCATACCGTCCGCTGGCAGGTGCTGGAGGGTGTCACCGCCGAAGGCCTGCTGCTTCAGCCAGCCGGCGAAGCGGTCGCCCGCGTGGTGGCCATTCCGGATGCCGACTGGACTCCGGAGCAGTTCTGCGGGCTGGCCCCCGGTGTGCCGGCGGTATCGCAGCTGCCGCGTCGGCTGGCGCAGGCCGGCTGTCAGGTGCTGGTGCCGACGGTCATCAGCCGCAGTGACGAGTTTTCCGGCAATCCGCTGGTGCGGTACACTAACCAGACGCATCGGGAATTCATTTACCGGATGGCGTTTGAGATGGGGCGGCACGTGATCGGCTATGAAGTCGAACGCGTGCTGGCGGCGGTCGATCTGTTTGAAGCACTCCATGCCGAGCGGGAAACGCCGCTGCCGACAGGTGTGGCGGGTACGGGCGAAGGCGGGCTGCTGGCAATGTACAGTGCGGCCTGCGATACCCGCATCGATGCGGTGCTGGTGAGCGGGTACTTCCAGTCCCGTGAGGGAATCTGGGAAGAACCGATCTACCGGAACGTGTGGTCGCTGATGAAGGAATTCGGCGATGCCGGCGTCGCCAGCCTGGTGGCTCCCCGGCCGCTGTTCATTGAAGCCTGTGCCGTCCCGGAAGTGGCCGGCCCGCCGCAGGTTCGCAAAGGACGCAGCGGAGGCGCGGCACCGGGAGCCGTGCGGACAGCCACGATAGGGCTGGTTCGCAGTGAATTCGACCGGGTTTCCCCCATCTATACGGCGTTGAAGGTGCCCGAACAGCTGAAGCTGGAAGCGGCCGGAGAGGGCGATGGCCCGTCGGGTTCCACGGATGCGCTGACGATGTTCGCCACCGCACTGGGTGCGGACAGCGGGAAACTGGACGGTGCCACCGCCCCCACCGCCGTGGGAGAACCCGTTAATGCACAGCTCCGCCAGCAGCGGCAGTTCGATGAACTGGTGGTATTCACGCAGACGCTGCTGCGGCGCAGCAGCCACGTACGGGACAACCTGTGGAAAGCGGCGGACCGTTCTTCAATTGAAGCCTGGCAGAAATCGGCCGCGGAATACGCCGACATGGTGTGGGATACGATGATCGGCCGCATTACCGACGAGATGCTGCCGGCCAATGCCCGCACGCGGAAGATTCTCGACGAGCCGGAATACACGGGATATGAAGTGCTGCTGGACGTTTACCCGGATGTGGTGGCCGGGGGCATTCTGCTGCTGCCGAAAGACCTGAAACCCGGCGAGAAGCGGCCGGTTGTGGTGTGCCAGCACGGTCTGGAAGGCGTGCCGATGGACACGATTATTTCCGAAGGCCGGGGATTCCAGTACTACAGCGCCTTCGCCGCCAACCTGTGCAAACGGGGCTTTATCACCTACGCCCCGCAGAACCCGTACCGGGGCAAAGATCGCTTTCGCACGCTGCAGCGGAAATCCAACCCGCTGGGATTGTCGCTGTTCAGCTACATTCTGCCCCAGCACCGGCAGACACTCCGCTGGCTGGGCACGCTGCCGTTTGTCGATGCACAGCGAATCGGCTTTTACGGGCTGTCATACGGTGGCAAGACAGCCGTTCGCGTTCCGCCGCTGCTGCCGGAATACGCTCTGTCGATCTGCTCGGCCGATTACGACGAGTGGATCCTGAAGATCGTCACCAACGAGGCCCGCTACAGCTACCTGTTCACGGGCGAG
>JAGQPV010000325.1 GCA_020426545.1 Planctomycetaceae bacterium | reverse complement strand
ATCTCAAGCAGATTGGCCTGGCACTGCACAACTTCCACGACACGCACAACCGGTTCCCCGCCGGGATGGGCCTGCCGCGGGATGCCCAGCCCGATACCCCCGCTTCCGGCAGCGATCCCGCAGTCTCTCAGGCAGGCACCCGTCGCCGCGGACCGAGCTGGATGGCCTATCTGCTGCCTTACATGGATCTGCAGTCCCTGGCTAACGAACTTGCCAGTTACACGACTGTCGGCGAGACGGGCACCAGCCATGTCGCGTCAGTACAGGTACAGTTCGCCCAGAAAATCACCAGTAATGCAACGCTGCAGCTTGTCGCCAGCAAGCAGATCCCATCGTACCTGTGTCCATCTGGCCTGAATACCCAGCTGACAACCTGGGGTTATGCGACCGCTTCTTATGCCGGAGTGTATGGCTGGGGCGGCGGCTGGGGCTTCTTTGATCTGGAAGGTCAGTACCGCCGCATCGGCGACATCACCGATGGTCTGTCCTACACCATCGCAGTGGGTGAAGCGGGCGCCTACGCTAACGGAAACTCTTCCTACCTTCCCTCCTACACGCAGCAGCCGCAGTGGATCGGATCACCACATGGCACTTGGTACAGCACCCTGCGGTACATCCATCCGCACAACTCCTACAGCGCCATCAACGGTCCCAGCAGCGCCGCATTCCAGAGTGCGCACGGTGGCGGCATGTTTGTTCTCGCTGGCGATGGTGCCGTGCACTGGCTGAGTGACAGTATCGACCCGATCCCTTACCTCTCACTGGGCAGCATCCGGCAGCTGCAGAACATTGATATGGCGAGCTACGCCTCAAACAGCAGCTATAACAATATTCAGAACCCGCAGCTCTTCTGGAAGCCATCGGTTCATCCGTCCTATCCGAATCGTTTCGATGAAATCCAGGCCACCTGGGACGACGTTAACTGATTCGGTCTGCTCCAGGAGTTCCGCCGCCAGGCGAACCGTCCTTTGACGTGTTCGCTCTGGTGTGCCGGCCTGCTGTTTCTGAACAGCGGGCGAAGACGATCCCTTGAGCTGCAGCCGTCTCGTTCCGGAACTGAATTTCGCCCGACGGTCGAATTCTGTTTCCCGGGGAAGGTCTGCTCCGGCGCCCCGGTGGCAGCTGCCTGCATCCATTGCCGCAGTTGGCATCGAGCCCCCCATGGCTACGGCCGCCGGTCAGACTTGAGAATTGTTGTTCTGTAGTTACCCGTCTGAAGATCACCAGACAGCCGACGCCTGCAGCCGGAACTGCAGGGCACGGACTTTCTGGCCGTCTCTCAACACCGCGTGCGGGCTGGCACCATTCGGTGCCGGCCTGCATCCCGGCTCTCGATGCTGAAGCGCAGGAAGCTGCCCGTACCTCAATAACGTGTCCGCCTCAATTCCCATCACCTGCGGATAGACGGTGCAGCTACGTTTTACAGGAGGACCTCGTCATGAGAAGTCGCCCAGCCCGTACCGCTTCCGTTACGTTCCCCCGTCGGGGGTTCACCCTGATCGAACTGCTGGTTGTGATCGCAATTATCGCAATTCTCATTGCGCTGCTTCTGCCGGCGGTTCAACAGGCCCGGGAAGCAGCCCGTCGTACTCAGTGCAAGAATAATCTCAAACAGATTGGCCTGGCACTGCACAACTTCCACGACACACACCAGTCGTTCCCCGCTCTGATTGCCGCGCCGGAAGGTGCAGCCGACTCCACGGTTCGTTACTGTGGCCCCACCTGGATGGCCTACCTGCTGCCTTTTATGGATCTCAAATCACTGGCAGACGAACTGGCCCCATGGACGATGCCCGGCTCCACGACGATGGAAACCTTCGGCACAACGACGTCCTATGAAGTCCAGACGTCCAAGCCGTGGGCTTCCGGCCTGCCCTATGCACGCCACATCACCGAGACCGACATTACTTTTCAGGATGAAAATGGAAACGCCCTCGGCGCGAATTCCGGTATCTCGCTGGCCATCCGGAAGTCCATCCCGTCCTATCGCTGCCCGTCCGCTCTGAATACCGATCTGACAGCCTGGGGTTTTGCCACAGCGTCGTATGCCGCGAATATTTATTTCCTGAATTACAATACTCCCCGCCGAATGGGCGAGATCACCGATGGCCTCAGTTACACCATCGCCGTGGGAGAATCCGGTCGGTACAACCGGGCCGGCTGGGGACCAACGTATGATCGGCAGACGGCCTGGTTCGCCAATCCCTACGGGACGTCCTACGGCTACTATGCGGCCGCCAAGGCAGTGAGTGTTTCCTATCCGCCGAACAGCAGTTCCTACCCCGACTTCCAGAGCGGTCACCTGGATGGTACCCATGTGCTGGCGGGAGACGGGGCCGTGCATTTCGTCGGCAACAGTGTGAACCGCTGCGTCTGGGCTTCACTCGGCTCCATCAGGCCAATCGTGAACGCCGATTATGCGCAGTACGGGGCCGCCGGAGTCTGGAAGCAGTCGGTCCATCCCTCCTACCCCACACGGTTCGACGAAGTTCAGGCCAGCTGGGACGATGCCAACTGATCGCGGCCCTGTGCCGGGTCGGTATCTGTGGTTCGATTTTCGTTCGGGAGAATTGACTGAACGCCTTCAGGGTGCCCGCTGTTGAATTCCTGCAGCAGGCACGGTTTGGAAAATCTGACATCAACAGGAAGCCGAAGCAGATTTCCTCGTCTGCTTCGGCTTCCGCGGTTTCCACAGCATGTACTTCAGGGAGGATGCCCGTTCCGCCATCGGACCTCTGCTGCATTCCGCATCACAGTCGAGAGTCCCGCCCTGTCATTCCGCAGCCATTCGTCCCGTCGAACTCCTGTGGCGTTCGGCCGGTTCCGGTGGTGCGATGACATGCCGGCGGTGATCAGCGTTGCCGGTATTTCTGACAATTTCCGCTTCAGAAATCGTCTGTGCGCTGTCGGGCCATTGTGCTATTCTCCGCATTCCGCTGGCGCCCAGCCACGCCTGAATGTCTCCTGCAGCCTGTCGGAATCCCTCGTCTGTCTGCCGCAGTTGCCCTGGACGTTCCGCGTCGGGAGAGCTGCTGCTGGACTGATCCTCAGTCAGCAGATCATGCGAGGATTGCATTTTGCTGCAGGATCAGCCAGTCTGACCGGGAACACGCTGATTCTCTCCGAACAGCGTGCCGGAGCGACTGGCATTCCGGCCCCCGAACCCGCGAGGGAACCAGCACCCGCAGATGTGGCAGGCAGCCCGTCCTCCTGTTATTCTGCAGACAATCAGACATCGCAGTCATATCCCGGCACGGACCGCCGCACATTTCCCGTCAGCTGACAGGCAAGGAGGCCATTGTGAGCAGCTCCCCTCTCTCCCAGCGCGATACAGAGGTTCAGATTCGGTGGCTTATCCGCAGGGATATGTCACGAGTGCTGGAGATCGAGCAGGCCAGCTTTGAATTCGCCTGGACCGAGGAGGACTTCCTGTGCTGCCTCCGTCAGCGGAACTGCATCGGCATGGTGGCCGAGCAGGAAGGCCGCGTGGTCGGCTTCATGATTTACGAGCTGCACAAATCGCGGCTGCGGATCCTGAATTTCGCCGTCTGCCCGTCATTCCGGCGGCAGCATGTGGGCGAGCAGATGGCGCAGCGGCTGATTGACAAACTCTCGCAGCAGCGGCGAAACGAGATTGTGCTCGAGGTTCGCGAAACGAACCTGCCTGCCCAGCTGTTCTTCCAGTCGCAGGGCTTCCGGGCGGTGCGTGTGCTGCGAAGCCACTACGACGACACGACCGAAGATGCTTACTGCATGATGTTTCAGCTGCAGGAAAATCTGCAGATGGCGATTCCGTTCTCGCCGGGCAGCCGGATATCCGAGTACGACGACGCAGCCTGAATGCGATTCACCGTGCGGCCTGCCCTGGCCGCACGCGATTCAAACGGCAGCGGCAGCAGCTGGCCCGCCACAGGAACGAGGAACCCCTCATCTGTGCCGCGGGCCTTCTGGTGCGCGGGCTTCCAGAACATGTGGCCATTCGGCCAGTATCCCGATCCCCGTGCAGGCGGTCGTGCCGGCAACCGTCGGCCCCGGCAGTGACTGCGAGCGGTCGCTCAGTTTTCGGGCACAGCAAACTGGCGGACGACTTCCCGGGCCGATCTCAGCCCGTCGACAGCAGCCGTCACAATCCCCCCCGCATAGCCGGCCCCTTCCCCCACAGGGTACAGGCCGGCAATTTCCGGGCATTGACGACTGGCCGGATCCCGGTCGATCCGCACGGGTGAGCTGCCCCGCATCTCGGGGCCAACCAGTGAGGCGTCCCGCAGGAAGTCCCCCCTCCAGCGGCGATCCATCAGGGGCAGGCCCTCGCGGATGGCCTTTACGATGACGGGCGGCAGCAGTTCGTCCAATGGCAACGGCACCACGCCCCGTTCGTAGGAACTGACGGGCGGCTTTCTCTGATCGGGCGAACGGCCCGCCAGAAAATCACCGGCAGCCTGAATGGGACAGAGGTAATCCCGGCCCGCGAGGCGAAAGGCAGCCGACTCATACTTCCGCTGCAGCTCCACCCCGGCCAGCGGATGCGTGCTGCCGAATTCTTCCGGCTGAATGGTGACCACCAGTCCGCTGTTGGCGAATGGTGTGTCGTGCCGGGAATTGCTCATGCCGTTGGTGCAGAACATCTCCGGCTCGGAGACACTGGGAATCACCAGTCCGCCGGCACACATGCAGAAGGTATACAGATCCCGCTGGCCCTTCGCGACCAGGGTGTAGTCGGCAGCGCCCAGCAGATCGAGGTACTCTGGCCGGCTGTATTTGTGCCGGTTGATGTTGGCCTGCGGATGCTCGATGCGGAGCCCCAGCTGAAACGCCCGGGCTCTGAGGGGAACGCCGGCAGCCAGCAGCATCTCGTAGGAATCCCGAGCACTGTGCCCGATTCCCAGAATGACATGGGACGTGCGGATGTACCCGCTGGAGGTCCCCAGCCCCCGCACCTGGCCGTCGGCAATGTCGATCTGCTCCATCTGACAGCTGAAACGGTATTCCCCTCCCAGCGCTTCAATTTTCCGGCGGAAGTTCCGGCAGATCAGCGGCAGGCGGTTGCTGCCCAGATGGGGTCGGTTCTCGTAAACGAGCGATTCCCGGCCACCACACTCGACAAACCGATCGAGCACCCAGTTGACGTCCGCCCCGGTGATCCGGCAGGTCAGCTTGCCATCACTGAAACAGCCGGCGCCGCCTTCGCCAAACAGATAATTGTTCTCCCGCTGAAATTCCCCGCCCCGGTCAAAACTGCGGATCGCGGGCACCCGCTCCTTTACCGGACGGCCCCGCTCCAGAATCAGCGGGCGATACCCTTTCGCCGCCAGGTAATACCCGGCCAGCAGCCCGGCCGGCCCTGAACCGACAATGACGGGCCGTTCCGCCGCGGGCGTGGGGCCCGGTTCCGGGTCGTCAAACACGGGCGGCTCGTAGGGCTGCAGCTGTCCGGCATGTTCCACACGACTGAGACAGCCGGTCTCATCGTGCAGAGAGGCTTCCACGGTGTAGACGAATTTCAGCCGGTCGCGGGAACGGGCATCCAGACTTTTTCGCAGAATCCGCCAGCTGAGAACGTCCCCCTGCGAAACGCTCAGCCGCTGCGCAATTTCCCCCAGAAGCGACTGTTCAGGCGCTTCAACCGGCATTTCAAGGTTTGTGAGACGTAATGGCATATGCGGGATTCTCTGCATCAGCCAGCTTCAGAGCAACCGTTCGGCCTGCCGCAGCCCGCGGAATCTGCATCAGCGGTCCGGAAGGGCTGTCAAAGTCACTTTCCGGGAGGATCGACAACCCGAACAAATCGACAAACTGGCCTACAGTTCTTCTGGTGCCCGGTTTCCGCTGCCTGCCAGGTTGCAGGAAGACAGACCTGAGACAGCGGCTGCCACAGGGCCCGTCATCAGTCCGGTCAGAGCAATCCTCTGGTTCCGCCCGGAGATCCATGCCGCAGTCCACGTCTGTGGCAATGTAATGGTCGCCCTGCTGCCAGCCCGGTCGCTGCAGGTTTCTGGAAAGTCTTTCAGACAGAAGCGTCATCCGTCATGATCAGCGTAGACTCCTACTCGCCCTCACTGCAGAAGACAGCTCAGGAAGTCCTGGATACCCTGGATCGTATGGACTCCCGGATGGACCAGCATTACTCCCGTCTGCGGTCCCATCCCCGCAACAACTTTCGTGGAGTGGTGCACCTGTGCATTCCCGATCCGGATTCTCCCGTAATCAAGCCAGGCAGCGGCCTGTCGACCCGCGTCTGGGCCAGGTGCATTTCCTCCAGCGGGCTGTCTTTCATCTGTCCCGATGAACTGGATGCGAAGGCTCTGCTGGTTGGTATCGAAATCCCGGGACGGGATACGACCTGGTTTCAGGCGGAGATCAAGCGGGAACGGCTGATGCCCGATGAGACTTTCTGGGAATACGGTGTCGCCTTCATCAATCGCGTTTCTGTCTGACACCATCCCGGCAGCACCTCCGGCCCACGGAATCATGGAATGACGCCCGAAGGAGAACAGACGATGGATGTCGCCGGCATCCTGCAGCAGAATCTGACGGATGTTCGCAACCAGATGGACAGCGCCCTCCGCCGCAGTGGACGAGCAGCCGACGCCGTCAGGCTGGTAGCGGTCACCAAGTATGCCCGGCTGGAATGGGTGCGGGAACTGATCGCCCTGGGAGTCAGAGACCTCGGAGAAAGCCGGCCTCAACAGCTGGTGGAACGGGCCGAGCAGCTGGACACCGATCTGCGGTGGCATCTGACGGGCCCCCTGCAGCGGAACAAGGCGCGCCGAACCCTCCCGTACTGCAGTCTGATTCACTCCATCGACAGCCTGCGACTGCTGGAACGTCTGGAGG
>JAGQPV010000324.1 GCA_020426545.1 Planctomycetaceae bacterium | reverse complement strand
CAGTTTCCCGGATGCGGCAGTGTCGATTTCCAGCGACTGCACCAGTCTGCCGTTCTCAAACAGCATGATCCGGCTGGCGGAAACCCATTCCGGGCCGAGGACCCGCAGCGTGACCGCCACGTGGTCTTCGTCTGCCGCAAGAGGTACCAGGCTGCCGGGGCCGTACTTTCCTGTTACCTCGATTTCTGCCAGCAGACCGTAGCTCACCAGCACCTCTCCTTTGAGAAAGGCTGCGGTGGCCGCTGCGATATCGATCGCACCCGGATTGCTGTCGTCGCAGCGGATATAAGTTCTGCCCTGACCGACAAAGTGCCGCGCGACATCGTGCGAATCGCTGCTGCCCACCGGCGTGATCTGGTATCCCCGGTTCAGCAGCGTCATCCAGTCGCGAAACAGCCTGAGAATGTCCGTCTGATTGGCGCCCGAGTTGATGACTTCCATCGCATTGAAGCCGATGGACTGACCATCGATCTTGTCGCCAATGGCATCGTTATAGCGTGCCGGGCCAAAGGGACGGACACCACTGTGCAGGTCGCGGGCATGGTTGAGAATGGCAACCTGCACACCCGGGGTTGCGAATGCTCCCTCAAGGGTGGTTTTCCACCGGGGCTGCTTCCAGTCGGGAACAGCGGCTCCGGGTTCGACGGGAAAGATGTTGAAGTGCGCCGTGGGCGTGGTGACTTCATTGCCTGTGACCGGCGTGAACCAGCGGTCAAGATTCAGTTCCCGGGCGAATGGACGATGATCGATCTGCACGTTGTGGTCCGTGGCGATCGGGAGTTCGATCCCTTCCCCCGCCAGCGTAATCATCCGTTCGTGGACGGTGGCATCGCCATGGCCGGAATGCGTGAGCGTATGCACGTGCGTGTCGCACGCCACATAGCCGGTGGTGGGGACCGCGCGGCTGATGTTCAGCACGAGCGACTGTTCGTCACCCGCGGCAACGGTGATCTTTTCGGAAGACAGCGAATACTCGAAGCCGCGGCCAGCCAGCACCGTATACGTTCCCGGCGGCAGGCCGAATTCGGCCACTCCGCTGCCGGTGTAAACGGTTCCCGGTCGCACTGCCAGCTGTCCCCCGGAACTGGCCCCCACGGTCTGCAGCGCGCCCCTTTCATTCAGAATGGTGATTCGGGCAGGCAGCGGCTGCTTTGTGGCTGCGTCGAGAACCGTGACCTTCAGGCGGGCGGCCGAAAGCACCTCTGTCTGAGTCCGCGGGAACAGCGTGATCCGCCCTGCGCGGATGTCATCCACACTCGCCCGACGCCCCGTGTTCTGCGTGATCGCCAGCGTGTTCTCACCGTCCCTTATCGCTCCGGCCGGCACCGGGAAGCAGACCAGCATCGGGTTTTCGTCCCGTACCAGCCGGCCGAGGGGTTTGTCATTCAGGTGGAGGGTCCACGCCTGCTTCACATCCTCCTGATACAGCTGGAGCATCCATTCCGAGCGGTTGGCCACGGACTGAAACGTGAGCTTCAGCTCGGCTGCTTCCGGCTGTTCAGGAAACGTGGCCCATTCCGGGGGGCCCTCACTCCGCAGGTGATGCACTCCCGCATCAAGCACCCGGGGCTCGGCCTGTTCATCCGCCGGCAGAGTGGATGCCGGCAGAATCGTCAGACACAGGATGGACAGAAGCAGAGCAGGCAGAGACGGGGCGGCCAGCAACGGGGCGAGGCAGGGCGGAGTCGGTCGCATGAAAGTCCTTCGCGCGGGTGGCATGAATTCAATGCGCAACGGCGGAACAGGAACTGATCATACGGATCGAGGGGGCATACTGCACACGTCAGCAGGGGGCCGTGCCTCTCGTGGCCGGCAGCGGGAGCAACCATAGCGAGGGACCAGCCACACCCCGAAGTGGCCTCAGCTGGCCGATTCAAGCTCCTCCTGCAGTTCGCACCAGCGCCCCTCAGCAGCCTCAAGTTCGCCCGTCACGCGGGTCAGTTCATTGTGCAGCCGCAGCGCTTCCTCGGGGTTGGTTTCGGCCAGAAGTTTCGTGTTCAGCTCGCTCTTTTCGCCGTCCAGCCGGGCAATGGTTTTCTCGGTTTTGGAGATTTCCTTGCGGACCTTGCGTTCGTCGCGGTGCTGAATCTGCTTGAGCGGTTTGGCGGGCGCGGCTTTCGATCGGGAACCGGAAGCGTTGCGCTCGCGTTCGCCTTCTTCGATCTCCCGGTTGACCGAATACAGCCAGGCATCGTAGCTGGTGCCGTAATTCTTCACCCGGTTATCGCGGACTTCAATAATGCTGGTGGCGACCCGCTTCATGAAATGCCGGTCGTGACTGGTGAAGATGACGGTTCCCTTGTAGCCGATCAGCGCGGTCGCCAGAGCTTCGACGGTATCAACGTCGAGGTGGTTACCGGGTTCGTCGAGCACCAGCACGTTGTGATCGCTCAGCAGCAGGCCGGCCATGCACAGTCGGGCGCGTTCGCCACCGGAGAGCACGGGCACCTTTTTCTTTACGGCCCCGCCCCGGAACAGCATCGAGCCGGCGACTTTCAGAATCTGCTGGGTGGTCGTGCCGGGCAGGGCGTTCTGTTCCAGGTATTCCTGCACTGTGAGATCGGGCGGGAGGCTGGTGTAAACGTGCTGGGCATACACGCCAATATTGCAGTGATATCCCCAGCGGACCGTGCCGGCCTTCGGCTTCAGCGATTCCACCAGCGTGCGGAGGAATGTGGTTTTCCCCTGGCCGTTGTCTCCCACAATGGCCGCCCGTTCGCCGTGCTCGATTTCCAGAGAGATATCCGTCGCCACGGTGTGATCGGGATAACCAATCGCCAGGTTTTCGCACCGCACGGCGGCGCCATGCCGTGGTTCCACATCGGGCGTGCGAATGAAGGCACTGGGTTCGTCGCTGGTGACTTCAACCGTCTGCAGTCGCTCCAGCTGTTTCGCTTTGGACCGGGCCTGTGAAGCCGTATTGGCATTGGCGCGGTTTTTGTCGATGAATTTCTGCAGCTGTTTCTGCTTCGACACCACGGCGGCGTTGGTTCGCTCGGCCCGTTCGCGCTCCTGCTCGACCACTTCCAGGTAGGCATCGATCGAGCCGGGGTACATCGTCAGCTCGCCGCGGCTCAGTTCGAGCGTGTGGCTGCAGGTGGCATTCAGGAAGGCCCGGTCGTGAGAAACGATCAGACAGGCCTGCCGGTACTCCCGCAGGAAGTGCTCCAGCAGAATCTGGGTCCGCACATCGAGGAAGTTGGTCGGTTCGTCGAGCAGCAGCAGATTGGGTTCGTGCAGCAGCAGGGCGGCCAGCTTCACTCGCGTCTGCCATCCGCCCGACAGTTCCTTCACGGGGCCTTCCAGGTAGGCCCCCTTCAGCTCGAATTCGCCGGCGACCTCGCCGCATTTCCAGTCGGGCTGGCCGCTGTCCCGCATCAGAAAATCCAGGGCCGATTCCCCCGGCTGGAAAGGGTCGTGCTGGCGGAGATATCCCACCCGCAGATTCGGATGGCGGATCACTTCGCCGCTGTCGAGTTCTTCCTCGTCGAGGAGAATTTTCAGCAGCGTCGATTTTCCGGCACCGTTCCGGCCGACAAACCCAACTTTGACATCCTCCACGAGAGTGGCTTCAGCCCCGTTCAGCAGGGTCTGTTCACCGTAACTTTTGTGGGCATCTCTGATCTGAAGCAGTACAGCCATGCGAAAGCAGTCCGTCCCTCAACAATTCCGATGGAAACTCCGCGGGAAGCCTGACCCCGGACCAGTGTGATGACTGCGGGCGGCGGGCCAGCGCAAGCTGCGGGAGCTGGCGACAGGTTTCCCCGGTTTTTAGAGTCCTGAGCGGGGAATGATAGCCCACCCGCGAACAATGGTGAAGTCGTGGCCCGGGTGCCCGGATTCAGCCTGGCCGGCGAATCGACAGAGACCGGAGGCGGGAAGATAACGTGGCCGGGTGCAGGCCAAGGAACTCGGCCGCGCCGCCTTTGCCGGAAATTTTCCAGCTGTGCTGCTCGAGCACCGCCACCAGATTCGTCCGTTCGAACTGACGGACTTCTGCATCGGTCAGCAGTTCGGGGAGGTCGTTCTCTCCCACGGGCGGGAGACTGCTGCTGCTGCGGAACCGGGCGTGGTCGGTAGCGGCCGATGGCGCCGGCGGGGCCTCGTCATCCGGCGGCAGATCAAGCTGCAGGGGGCCAATGCGGGAGCGAATGACCGCCCGCTCGATCACGTTCTGCAGCTCGCGGATGTTGCCTGGCCAGGCATAGTTCTGCAGCTGCGTCATGTGCTTCTGTCTTAGCACGGGCAGGGGCAGGCCCAGCCGCTGACTGTGCTGCCGGAGGAACTGCATGGCCAGCGGCGGAATGTCTTCTTTCCTCAGTCGCAGGGGCAGTACCTCAATGGGAAACACACTGAGGCGGTAGTACAGATCCTGGCGGAACCGGCCTGCCGCAATTTCCTGCTCCAGGTTGCGGTTGGTGGCAGCCACGATGCGGACATTGGCCCTGCGGGTCTGTTCTTCGCCAATGCGTTCCCACGTGCCCTCCTGCAGCACGCGGAGCAGTTTGCCCTGCATCTCAAGCGGGATTTCGCCCACTTCATCCAGAAACAGCGTGCCGCCATCGGCCAGTTCGAACCGTCCCGCCCGATCCCGAACAGCCCCCGTGAACGAGCCCCGCACATGACCGAAGAATTCACTCTCGAACAGTTCTCGGGGAATTGATGCACAGTTTACGGTAATCATCGGCCGGTCGGCACGCAGACTGCGGGAATGAATGGCCCGGGCAATCAGTTCCTTGCCCACTCCCGATTCACCCAGAATCAGCACGCTGGTGTCGGTGGGGGCGACGAGTTTCAGCTGTTCCAGCACGCGGGCCATGGCACTGCTGACAGCCGTAATTTCTCCCGACGACTGAGCGGCATGCACTTCTTCTCGCAGGTACTCGTTTTCCTGTTCCAGCCGGGTCCGCAGTCGTTCAATCTCTTCGAAAGCACGGGCGGTCGCGATGGCCGTGGCAGCGTGGTCGGCAATCATCCGCAGCCAGGTCACTACCTCTTCGGTGGGCGGCTGGCGAAGAAACACGAGCAGCACGCCCAGCACCTGATCCTGGAAAGCCAGCGGGTGGCCAATCAGCCCGCGGATGCCTTCTCTGGAAACCCAGGCCGGGTCCGTCACCCATTCCTGCGGTGGATTCAGGACCGTCAGTTCCAGGTGCTCGCCGGTGGCGGCAATTCGTCCGACCAGGCCCTCGCCGATGGCAATCTGCCGCTGAGCGGGCGACTGAGTGGAAGTTGATGAGGAGCCCGTGCCGGCTGTTTCGTCGGAACAGACTTCAAGCTGCAGAACGGCTGGCTGGCCATTCCGCTCTGCCGTCTGTTGACTCGGGCTGCTGTCCGTCAGCCAGATGCGGGAAACGGCCACATCCTCCCGCGACTGCAGCCGATCAACAATCAGATGCAACAGCGCCTGCACACTTCTCTGCCGGGCCATGTCGAGCAGCAGGCATTTGAAGACATCAACAGCGGGATCTGAGCAGCGGATTTCGTGGACCATGAACAGATTATTCGTGATTTTTCATGATTCAGCAATGAAATTTCAGAAGTTTGTGGGATATCAGGGGTGGGTTCCGCTGGCTGGTTCGGCGCATCAGATAGTATGGAAGGGACTTATGACGTTGATGGTCGTCTGGCACGCAAAATGCCATCTGTCGTGACTCATCTGACAGCCTGGTCGAATCGGCGTCCTTTCCCCGGTGAACGGGCGCGGCAGGGCGGGGGGAATGTGGGTATTCAATGCCGCTTTTTCGCCGCCGGACACCGCCTCCGACTCAGACTGGCTGAGACCGATGGAAGATGCAATTCACCCCAAACGACAGGAGAGAAATCATGAGTCATACCGCCTCCGGCAACAATGTTCTGCAGCTGACCGATGCCAGTTTTGAGAAGGAAGTTCTGCACAGCAGTCTGCCCGTGCTGGTGGATTTTTATGCCGACTGGTGCTCGCCCTGCCGGCTGGTGGCGCCAGTGGTGGAGGAAGTCGCCGGGAAGGTGTCGGGGCAGGCCCGGGTGGGCAAGGTGAATGTGGATCAGAATCCCGAGGTCGCCAGGCAGCACCGGATCAGCGCCCTGCCGACCGTACTGGTCTTCCGTAATGGAGAAGAAGTCGACCGGCTGGTGGGAGTTCAACCGGCCCGCCGCTATCTGGAGGCGCTCCAGAACGGGGGCTGAACCAGGACAGACAGACTGACTGAGCTACGCAGGATCCCTGTCAGGAGCGACCGTCCTGGCAGGGATGTTCTGTTGCCATTGTGCGGAGCGTTTCGGGGAATCCCGCAGGTGTTCCGGGCCCGGTCGCTGCTCTTGCCGGGCGGGAACTTTGCACCGACTGCGCGAGACACAGGGCAATTGGGTAACGGCTGAATCAGGAACCGGGGATCAGGCCGAAGCGGAATACCGGGCGGCGGCCGAATGAGTCACCCGGCTGGTGCGGCCAGTCGGAACTTCGCCACGGCTGCGGCGAACACTGGCTGCAGACAGCAGGAGCACCAGCAGGGTCGCGCCGGCGGCAATCAGCAGCATGATGAAGGAGCCGGAAGAACCTGCGGCAGCGGGTGGCGGCGGGGCGGTCCGGTTTCCACTCTGATAGATGCCCGTCGCTGTGGAAATGGGTTGATTGCTGACAATCCAGTTGTCATTCCGTTTTCCGCGACCGTCCGTCACAAGAGTGCCTGGCGGGAATTCGAGTTCAAACAGCTCATCGGACAGGGGCTGATTCAGCTGAAGCTCGCTGACTTTGACAGCGTAGACCCACCGCGGATCTCCAGAGCGGTTGAAGCGCGTCACGGTCCAGGAGTCAGGGACCCAGCCCAGGGTTTCGTGGGGCACATTCTGGATTCTGAT
>JAGQPV010000323.1 GCA_020426545.1 Planctomycetaceae bacterium | reverse complement strand
ATCAGACCGCCTGCCTGGTGATTCAGCAGCCGAACTTCTTCGGCTGCCTGGAAGATGCCGCCGCCCTGACGGCCGCCGCCCGCGAGCATGGGGCGCTGTCGATTGTCTCCTTCGATCCGATCAGTCTCGGCCTGCTGAACCGGCCGGGAGATTACGGAGCAGACATCGCCGTCGCCGAAGGTCAGCCCCTGGGCGTGCCGCTGCAGTACGGTGGTCCGTGGCTGGGCATTCTCGCCTGCCGCAAGGAATTTGTCCGCCGCATGCCGGGCCGCCTGATCGGTCAGACGGTCGACCGCGACGGCAAACGGTGTTTCGCCCTCAACCTGCAGGCCCGCGAGCAGCACATTCGCCGGGACAAAGCCACGAGCAACATCTGCACCAACCAGGGACTGCTGGCCCTGCGGGCAACCGTGTATCTGGCGACTCTTGGTCCGCAGGGGCTGAAGGAAGCGGCCGAGCTGTGCTGCCGCAAGGCTCATTATGCCGCCGAGAAACTGACTGCGGTCGACGGGCTGGAACTGATGTTCGATCGTCCGTTCTTCAAGGAATTCGCCCTGAAGGTCTCCGGAGATGTCGGGGAACTGCAGGAACGGGCCCGCCAGGCCGGGTTTGATATCGGCCCCGAGCTGACCCGCTTTCCCTCGCTGCCGGATGGCACACGGAACGGCCTGCTGATTGCCGTGACCGAACAGCGGAGCAGCGAGGAAATTGATCGGCTGGCCCAGGCACTTTCAGGGAACTGACCATCGGATCGTTCCTGCCGGGGAACGCCGGCAGCCAGAATCCAGACCGCAGCTCCCGCAGAGTTCAGCTCCACAGAACAATCTCCCGGACCTCTGGGCGTCGCCGGGTCTTTCCGACCGCTTCGCCTGCCGGATGTTCCGGTGACAGACAGAAGAAGAACTTCTCCCATGCGAAATACTCAGGCCACTGCACTGCTGTTTGAGCTGGCCAGCCCCGGCCGCCGGGCGGCCCGCTTTCCCGCGGCCGACACGCCCGATGTGCCGCTGGATCAGCTGATTCCGGCCGAATTCCTGGCCGCCGAACCACCCCCGCTGCCCGAAGTCACCGAGCCGGACGTCATCCGGCACTATGTGAATCTCTCGACGCTGAACATGTCGGTCGATACGCATTTCTACCCGCTGGGCAGCTGTACGATGAAGTACAACCCCAAGCGGCACGAGCGGCTCGCCGGCCTGGCCGGTCTGGGCGATCTGCACCCGTACACAGCGGAAGCCGATGCCCAGGGCATGCTGGCCATGATGTGGGACATGCAGCAGATGCTGGCCGAAATCGCCGGCCTGCCTGCCGTGTCTCTGCAGCCGGCTGCGGGGGCTCAGGGAGAGCTGGCCGCTCTGCTGGTGGCTTCGGCCTACTTCCGCGACCGGGGCGAGAAGCGGACACGGGTGCTGTTCCCCGCCAGTGCGCACGGGACCAACCCGGCCAGTGCCGCCCTCGCCGGCTTCGACTGCATTCAGCTGAAGGGCACCTCCGACGGGCTGGTGGATCTCGACGAGCTGAAGAGCCATCTCGACGACCGCACCGCCGTGTTCATGATTACCAACCCGAACACGCTGGGGCTGTTCGAGCCGCAGATTCACACCATCTCCGAGATGCTGCACGAAGTGGGCGGCCTGGTCTACATCGACGGGGCCAACATGAACGCCATTCTGGGCGTGACCCGGCCCGGCGACTTCGGCGGAGACATGATGCACTACAACGTGCATAAAACCTTCACCGGCCCGCACGGTGCCGGTGGGCCGGGTGCCGGCCCGATCGCCGTCCGCGATTTCCTGGCCGATTACCTGCCCGCCCCGATGGTGGAACGCGAAGAGACCGACAGCGGCCCCGTGTATCGGTTGACGACCCCTACGAAAACCATCGGCCGTGTCCGCAGTCACTTCGGCAATGTGGGCATCCTGCTGCGGGGCTACTTCTACCTGAAGACGCTGGGTCCGGATGGGCTGCGGGAAGTTTCCGAACAGGCCGTGCTGAATGCCAACTACCTGAAGTCTCTGCTGGCCGACGTGCTGCCCGTCCCGCACGGTAAGCACTGCATGCACGAGTTCGTGGCCTCGGCGAAATCGGTCCAGGGCAAGACGGGCATCTCGGCGATGGACCTGGCCAAGCGACTGCTGGACTATGGCTTCCACGCACCCACCGTGTACTTCCCGCTGGTGGTTCCCGAAGCCATGATGATGGAGCCGACGGAAACCGAATCCCGGGCGACGCTGGATGCCTTTTCCGAAGTCATCCACAAGATCGTCCTGGAGGATCCGGACTTCGTGCATCAGGCCCCGCATTCCACACCGGTTTCCCGGCCCGATGAAGTTCAGGCGGCACGCAATCCCATTCTGCACTGGGAGCCGGCTTCCACATGAGCGGGCTGCCTGACACCAGCGGGCAATCGGGTACCAGCGGGCATTCGGACAGCGAACCGGCACCCTGCCGGGTCCTGATCGAGTCGGTGCCGAATTCCGGAATCCGGAATATGGCCATCGACGAGGTGCTGCTGGAAACCGCTCTGGCTACCGGTCAGATGCAGATCCGGTGGTACCGCTGGGACAGGGCGACGTTGTCGCTGGGCTACTTCCAGCCGGAAGCCGACCCGCTGGAGACCATTCAGACCCGGGAACTGCCCCGCGTCCGCCGGCTGTCCGGCGGCGGGGCGATTCTGCACCACCACGAGTGGACCTGTTCCTTCGCGCTTCCGCCAGATCATCCGCTGGCGCTCGAGCCGGGAAATCTGTACGAAGCCGTTCATCGTCAGATCGTGGCCTTTCTCAACCGGGCCGGTGTGCCCGCCACCATGCGGCGGGATGCGGTGACTGGTTCCATGGCAGGTCAGACAGCCGCGGAACCGTTCCTCTGCTTCGGCCGGGGCGATCCTCGGGATATCGTTCTGCACGGTCACAAGATTGTGGGGAGTGCCCAGAGGCGGCGGAAAGGGGCTGTGCTGCAGCACGGCAGCCTGCTGCTCGACCGCTCTCCCGCTGCGCCCGAATTTCCCGGCATCCGCGATCTGGTGCCCGGTTTTCAGTTTCATCTGCCGGAAGCCGCGGAACTTGCCGCCCGGTTTCTGGAAGAACTGACCGGCCAGCCCACCGAAGGCACACCCCGTTCCGACAGCCTGACGGCGGCCGAGCTGCTCCGGGTGGATGAGCTGGCCACCAGCCGGTATGCCCGGCTGCAGTGGCATCGCCGGGCCAACCGCACGGAACTCCCCTGATTCCGCGCAGCCTGCCGCAGCGGAATGCCGGACCTCCGGGCTGATGCACAACGGGACGGTGGCTGTGCAATTCTGTTACAGCGGTGCAGAACACCACACTCCTGCCGGGCGGGCTTTGCTGCAGGCGGTGGTCCCTCTGGCCGCCTGGCAGCGGAGACACTGCCCGTACTTCGCCGCTGCGTGCTGCCGCCTGCTTTTCTCGACTGGCAGGCTGGAGAACCATTGCGAATGGTATGGAGATTGCTGCGCTTCTTTCGGTTTCCTGACCGATCTGTATCGGAAATTCGCTCTCCCGTCTTTCTTTGCGGGTTTTTCGGTTACAGTCAGAGAGGAAGCGACCTTTTCGGTACTGCCTGAAGTTTTCCGGCAGGATGCAGCGTCGATTTTTGCGGCAACTGTGCTTTCATTCTGTTCTTTTTCTGATCGCCAGCCGCCTCTGCTGCCCGAATTCGGTCATTTCGAACTGCAGGGTCTTATTTCATTCGTACTTCAGAGGACCGGAAGCATGCCAATTGATCAGGGACTGCTGGAAGTGTACGAAGCGGGGCGATTGACCGTCCTCGGCTTCGGTGGCCGCACCGTGCTGGAGCACATCAATCTGTCGGACTGCCGCGAGGAAATCGCCGCGCTGATTAAGGAAAACAACTGCGAAACGCTGGCCTTCGATCTGACGGGAATCCGCCTGCTGCCCAGTGGTCTGCTGGGTCTGCTGGCTTCCCTGCGGCAGCTGGGGGTGGAAGTCCATGTCTACAACCCCTCGGAAGATGTCCGTGAGGTCCTGGAAATCACCCGCCTGGAACGTGTGATGCACGTTCACGAGCTGGAGCTGTAGAACTTGTGACCCTGCCGCGGAATCATTCCCGTGGCAGTGGAATTCAACCCAGCACGAAACCCTGTCGGATGGCCCGTGAGCCTCCGGCAGGGTTCTGGTGTGCGCGGTCTGGCGCTGAGAGCAGAGCCAGCCGGTTGCCTGCAGGTTCAGCGACAGGAATCGGCGGTCGTTGACTGCGTTCCCTTTCAGGGAGGGACCGAGGGAAAGTCTGGTCCTGCAGCGGCTTCTCTGCCGGCCATCTGCACCAGCGAAGAGGATTCACCGCGGAGCACGCAAAGGAACGCAGAGAAACCAGTTCAGGGTGGCCATCGACCACTTTGCGTGTGGCACATCTCGAATGAACGACAGATGGAATCAAGTCGCTGTTCGCGGGATCCTCTGAAACCCCTCTCCTGAGGGAGAGGGGCTGGGGTGAGGGCTCTTCTCCTGAATTCTCCGGGGCAGGGATTGAGCGGCAGGGCCGCGCACTCACACCGAGCCGTGTTCCCGCAGGATCGACAGGCCCGCTTCGACGGTGCGTTCCTCGGGTGCCCGCGGGTCGCCGGTAATTTCCAGCTCCCAGCAGCAGTGCAGCGCGTAAATTTCCTCGGGTGTCATGTCGGGTTCGGTTTCGTCGTACAAAGTCGCCGTGATCGACCCCACCAGCCCCACACCCACTTCCGGCTCGTCGCCGTCGTCGGTCGGGGTGTAGTGGAACCGGAACAGCCACAAAGTCCGCTCGTCACCCGTGGGCGGCCAGTACAGCGTGCGGGAATCCAGCAGCTCGATGTCTTCCGGAGTCCGCCCGAACTCACCGGGATGGCCCAGCCAGTGGCACATCTCCGACATGGCTTCAAAATCGGGATCACGGGCGATGCCGGGGATCGCGTCTTCCCGGTCCAGCTCCTCCAGGTACTCGCGGGCCGCCACGCTCAGCCCCCGTTCGAGGCAGAAGCGGGACAGCATCTTCACGGCACTGTCGGAACCCCACGAGGCGGCGGCCCAGGCACCTTCCAGCTGCACCATCATCTGCGGATGATCGATGGCCAGGGCCACCAGGCGGCTGCGAGCCGGCAGCCGCAGCCAGTTGATGGCCACCGCCGCACTCTGGGCGTAGCTGAATTCATCCGGATCGCTGTCGGCCAGCCAGTCTTCGAGCATGTCCATCCCTTCGACACTGTCGAACGGATGCACGTCAATCAGTTCGTTGCGACACAGCTCGTTGGACCAGTCGAGGTAGGCAATCGCGGCGAAACCCTGCGGCAGCGGGTTCCGCAGTTCGTCGCACAGGTCGGTCAGCAGCGGGTCGGCCTGTGGCGTGCCGAATTCATTGTCATCGTCCAGATCCATCGACAGCTGCTGGAACACCACCTGCCAGAGGAAACCGTTCTGGTAACGGGGATGACGGGCCGCGCGGGGAATGCGTTCGCACCCCTCCCGATAGCGGTACATCGCGAAAATCTTCAGCAGGTACAGAATCTCTTCCACCGAAGCCGTGCCGAACTGGGCATCGTGAACCCGCAGCAGTTCCGGCATGCCGGAGTGATACAGAATCTCGAATGCCCGCTCGCTGCCCACGTCCTGAAACAGGCCCGTGATGGCATGCAGTGGAGAATAGAGAGAAGTGCAGGTGGAGGAGTCGCCACTCGGACGGGGGAACTCGCTCAGAGCCTGGCAGACCGCTTCCGCGTCCTGTTCAGTCTCGATGGAGTAATCACCCAGTTCGAAGATCTCTTCAGCCAGGTCACCTTCAGGACGCAACCCCCGAAGCAGTGCCCGCTGAAGTTCGCTGTGTCTCGGCATATCGCCGGTCCTCTTTTCAGGTACGACATTCCGCAGGCCGTGGAATGCCATAACCGATTATCGCTGCCGCGGTGCGGCCATTGCAAGCACCCTGTACCACAGTGGCGGCAGGCTGTCGTTCTGGTTCACTGCTCAGAAGCGTCTGGCAGGGCTGCCGGAAGACAACACGACAGCCCGACTGCAGATGCTGGAATTGTACCGGTCTGACTCCCCGCGGGAACTGCAATCATCTCAGTTCCCGCCAACCGGCCAGGATTACCGAAATTTTCCCGGCCCGCAGGACTTTGCGGCTGCTGCACTGTCGCACCCTGTGAACAGGCCACCTGGGCCAGTCACAGATTCCCGCCAGGCTGCCGAATCTCCACAGACTGAACTTGTCGAATACCCCCATCCTGCCGGACAATAGGAACCGCTGCAGCCGGCACAGCGGCCACTCCCGGCGATTTCACCCGCGGCAGAGCGAGTGAGGCGCGGAGTCAACATCTGAAAACGTCGTCGAAATCCGGCTTCCAGCGAACCACCGCATGGCCGGCTGGCACCATGGTCACTTTCCGCACAGCACCCCGGCCCGGCCTGGTTGAACGGTTCTCCTGAAGAGCCATTCCTCCCGGGCTGAGCAACAATGCTCTGTTTCCGCGAATGGACGCTGCCCCATGAGTTCGCCCGCACCCGGTTCCGGCACCCCGCACGATGCCGCCTCCGCACCAGAGCCCGCAGACCACACGGCCGCCACCGAATCGTCCCGCGCGAAAGGTTCCCGCCGTCTGCGGCCCGGATTATGGGCTGTGGGAGGCTGCCTGCTGCTGACCGTCCTGCTGCGGGGCGGGCTGTGGCCAGCCAGCGGGAATGCTTCGGTTTCCGAACAGGGCCTGATTTCCGTTGCGGGATCCGTCCCGAACGCAACAGAGTCGGGCCAGTCGGAACCTGCGAATTCATCAGCCGCGTCCGCGCCGGCGGACAGTTCCCGCAATGGAGCGGCTGCAGCGGGCGATGCCCCGCAGCCGGCTGCCGGCA
>JAGQPV010000322.1 GCA_020426545.1 Planctomycetaceae bacterium | reverse complement strand
AATCAGAATGGCGATAATGGCGATCACCACCAGCAGCTCGATCAGCGTAAAACCTCGACGGCGGGACATGGTCTTTTCCTCGATTCAGTAGAACTCACCGCGTACTGCGGCTGAAAAACAGGGAGGCAGCGGGCTCACTGATTCAGGGGTTCACCAGAACACCCACGAACTGCGAGGCGAACAGAGCCCTCAAGAAATCCCTGCGCAATAAGACAGATAAAACCCCTGACCGGACGAGCACTCCCGGCCTGACCAGGTTGGAATGAGGGACTTCCCTCTGGAAGAAGACTATAACATTCGGAAGAAGGTATGTCTGCAGACTGCTGTCCACAAAAACACCAGGAACCTCAACTGAACGCAGCCAGCAGGTGCTCTGGTCTGATCAGGAGGAATACACGCAGCTCAGTGACTGCGAAGATGGACGGGAATCCACCCGAAAAAATTCCAGTCTCTCGCCGGCCGCAAACACGAGCGGCACAGCGAGAATTGCAGTTCCCTGCGAGCGGCCCCGGGCAGAACAGCTGCCCGTGCCACACACTGCGGCCCGGCGGGGTATCCCCCCGTCATGCCTGCGGAACGTGACACCCGCGCGCCGGGCCAGTCATCGGAGAAGCGGGCCAGGTCAGCTCCACTCGCGGATTACATTGCCTTCCAGCAGCCGCACCGGACGGCCGTCGGGGCTGATGGCGGTGATCTCGTGGGGAATACCCAGTTTGTCGTACACCGTCATACCCAGATCTTCCGAGTAGTATTCGTCTCCGAGGGGACGGCCACCTTCGGAATCGGTTTCGCCGATCACGGTGCCGCCCTGAATGCCGGCCCCGGCAGCGATGGCAAAGCCCGAGCTGGCCCAGTGATCGCGGCCGCTGGCCGAGTTCACTTTCGGCGTGCGACCGAAGTCCGTCAGCCAGATGACCAGGGTGTTCTTGAGCATGCCCCGGTCTTCGAGGTCGCTCAGCAGCATCGGCAGGGCCTGATCGACTTTGGGAATCAGGTTGTTTTTCAGCGAGTTGAAATTGTTGGTGTGGGTGTCCCAGCCGCCGTCACTCACGGTGACGAACCGCACGCCGGATTCAATCAGCCGGCGGGCCAGCAGGCAGCTCTGCCCGAACCGGTTCCGGCCGTACTGATCGCGGAGCTTTTCGTCTTCCTGATCGATGGCGAAGGCCTGCTTCGTTTCCGGAGCAGTGATCATGTTCAGGGCGGCTTTGTAGTGCTCGTCGAGCGCATCGTACTGCCGGGGCTGGGCATCGCCCGCCCGCTGCAGGCCATCGATGCGGGCCAGCACGTCTTTCCGCCGGGAAACCCGGTCCATGCTGATGCCATTCGGCGGGGAGATATCCCGCACGTTCAGCTTCTCCGCACCAGGATCGGCCAGCATCACAAACGGATTGTGCTCCAGCCCCAGAATGCCGGCCGAACCGCCGCCGAAGTTCGAACTGACCGCGCTGCCCAGCTGCACAAACGGCGGCAGAGCGGTGCGGAAGCCTTTCTGCCAGCTGACCACCGAACCGTAGGTGGGGTAGGCCACCGCCGGGTTGAACCGCCGGCCCGACATCACCCACTGGTCGGCCACGCCGTGGCTGCCGTTCTGCGGGTTCCAGTTCCGCAGCAGCGAAAACCGGCCCAGCTCGCGGGCCATGTTCGGCACGATCTCCGTGAACTGCACACCGGGCACCGCCGTGTCGATCACGCCGAATTCGCCGCGAATGCTGTCCGGAGCTTCCGGCTTGGGGTCGAACGTATCGTGATGGCTGGTTCCACCGAGGGTCCAGACCAGAATACAGTTCATGTCGTCCGGAGCACCCGGGGAAGCGGTGCCCGCGGCCTGCGCGCGGCTGGCCAGCAGCTGCGGCAGAGAGAGACCCAGCCCGCCCAGGGCTCCAATCTGCAGAAAACTGCGGCGGGAAACACCTTCACAATTCCGGGCAGCCCGTGAAAACAGATCGAGCATCGGCGTGCATCTCCAGTGGACCAGGACGATCCAGTCGGCCAGACAGGGAGGGAACGGTGGTGGGAAGCAGAAGGCGGGCGCTCTGCCAGACCGTGGGCCTCATATTGATCAATTCAGATATTATGGGTTTCCCGACAGAATTCCGTCAATCCCCCGGTCAAATTTCATATGGGCGGCCGTTGATCCCGGGGAACCGCCTCAATGGTCCATTCCCTGCTCGCCGGGAGAAGATTCCCGCAGGCCTGGCCGGTTCCGCAGATCCTTCCCGTTCAAAATTGCGTTATCCTGAACAGAGGTGCCACCGCAGCGGGCGGGTGAAACTGCGGACCGACGGTTAACAGGCAGAAGAAAACAGGCGGAACCACTGGGTGGCACCAGGGCAGATCGATTGATTCCTGATCGATGGCATGATGCAGAGGACAGCAGCCTCCGCAGATCCCGTCCCTCCGGGCAGAAACCATGTTCCGTATCCAGTGCTCAGATTGTGGCCGGCGACTGAAAGCCCCCGTGGGAGCGGCCGGGCGGAAAGTAGCCTGTCCCGGATGCGGAACCGCCCTCAGAATTCCCCGTCGCCCGTTACCACCGGAATCCCGGCCCCACGGCGGGCCAGATGCCGAACCGTCCGGGTCGCCTGATCCGTTCGAGCCCGCATCCCCGCCGGCCCTGCTCGACCCGTTCGCCGCGGAGACGGGCCTGCAGCCCGCGCACGATTTCGACAGCGGGACCCCCGATGAACTGGACTTCGCCCCCGACGCCGACGATGCGGCCTTCCTGGCGGAACTGAACGACGCCGACTTCGAGCTGGACGGGCCCGGCACAACCGCTTTGGAACCAGCGGCCCCACCGCCCCCCGTGCACCGGAAAGAACGCCGCATTCGCCGCCGGAAGAAAGAAGTGGTACCCGAACCGCAGGCGAAGCTGCTGCAGGCGGCGGCCGCTCTACCGCACCGGGCGCACTGGCTGCTGCTGGGCACACTGCTGCCGCTGGCGATTATCGTCTTCTTCCCCGGCCGGCCCGTAATGCAGCGCATCGAAGACTCGGCCGCGGCCCACCCCGAAGTCGCCGCCGAACTGGAGCAGATTGCCGAGAGCGGCGGCGCGATTGACAGTATGGACCAGCTTGTCGGCCTGTTTCCGGAAAACCGGCTCGATGGTGCTCTGCTGTCGCGGGACAGCGGGCTGCACTGGCTGTTCGCCCTGCTGAGCGGTGCTGTTTTTCTGGGCGTGCTGACGCTGATGGCGCGGCGGGAATCTGTCAGCACGGCCCGGCTGATTTTCTCCGGCGTGTTCACCGGAACGGTGGGCATCATGCTGCTGCTCGGATTTCAGTTCCTGGCGTTTACGATGCCGAGCTACGGGATGTTCATGTTTCGCGGCATCCTCGGGCTGCCGTTCCTGCTGCTGCAGTTCATCGGCTTCTCGTACCGGGCCGCGCTCGATCCGAACACGGGCTTTCTGATGAGCCTGTTCGGCTTCACCTTCGGCGTCGGGCTGTGCGAGGAACTGTGCAAGGCGATCCCGCTGGTGATGTATCTGCGGAAGCACCATTCCACCTGGCGGGGTGCGCTGCTGGTGGGGCTGGCCAGCGGCATCGGTTTCGGCATTTCGGAAGGAATCTCCTATTCCAGCTCGTTCTATAACGGCGTGGAACCCGGCATGACATACCTCGTGCGGTTCGTCTCCTGCGTGGGCCTGCATGCTCTGTGGTCGGGCGCCGTCGCCCTCATGATGTACGCCAACCAGGATTACGTGTTCGATCTGCGGTGGGAAGACTATTTCCTGTTCGTCGTGAGTTATCTCAGCATCGCCATGGTGCTGCATGGCCTGTACGACACCCTGCTCAAACGGGAAACGCCCCTGCTGGCCCTGGTCATCGCAATAGGCAGCCTGGGGTGGCTGTTGTGGCTCCGCAGCCAGCACGAAGCCGCCTTCGACGACCAGCCCGCCTGAGCGACCTCCTTTGTGAGAATCCCCCAGGTGTCGCGGGCCACACTGTCCAGGATTGCACTGGCCGACCGGGCATCTCTTCAGTTTCTTTCGGTGCCTGGTTACAGTGAGATATGCGAACTTTCCGATACGGCATTCAGGCAGGAGCCGCCCCGGGTGGTGATGATTGCACAGAAAACTGCCAGTCCGGGGTCTCCACGGTGTAGAATGGAGAACCGGGGGACGGCAATGCCTGCCCCTGCTGGAATGTTCGACCACCGAACAACAGAAGTCGATGTCCCGCCTGCTGCCCGGCGGCCTGCTGTCACACCAGCCGCCTCCTGCCATTGCAGACTGTTGACTCGCCCGCCCAGGTGAGAAAGGCAAACCACATGCTGCACGTTTCCCGTTCTGTATCGCCCGGTCATTCCCGGCAGCCCGCCCGCGGACTGCTGACCGCGGTCCTGCTGTGCCTGATGTCGTTCCCGGCCGTGCCGGGTCTGGCCGCCGCCGACGAACAGCCCAAGGCAGAACCGGCAGCAGAGGCAAAACCGGCAGAGGCAGCACAGACGGAAACAGCGGACGCTGCCGGCCTGGCCTTCTTTGAACGGAAGATCCGCCCGGTTCTGATCAAGCACTGCTACGAATGCCATTCGGCCGAATCGAAACAGCTGGAAGGCAGCCTGCTGCTGGATACAAAAGCCGGCCTGCTGGCCGGTGGCGATTCCGGTCCCTCGCTGGTGCCGGGCAAACCGGAAGAAAGCCTGCTGGTCTCGGCCCTGCACTATGCGGCCGATTCGTACCAGATGCCGCCCCGCGGCAAACTGCCCGACGCGGTGATTGCCGACTTCGAGAAGTGGGTCGCCATGGGCGCTCCCGATCCGCGAACCGACACCGGCAGCTCACCGAAAAAGGCCACCGGCATCGACTTTGCCGCAGCGCGGGAATTCTGGTCCTTCCAGCGGCCGCAGCTGCACGCACCGCCGGAAGTCCACCAGACGGACTGGCCGCAGCGGCCAGTTGATGCCTTCATTCTGGCAAAGCTGGAAGCCGAAGGCTGGGCCCCTTCACCCCCAGCCGCAAAACGCACCCTGCTGCGGCGGGCCGCATTCGACCTGACCGGCCTGCCGCCCACGCCGGCGGAAATCCGCACCTTCATGGAAGACGAGGCTCCCGACGCTTATGCCCGGTTGATCGAGCGGCTGCTCGAGTCTCCGCACTATGGCGAACGGTGGGCCCGGCACTGGCTGGATGTCGCCCGTTATGCGGAAGACAACACGAACATGGGCCCCTTCAACGGCCCGTACGATCACGCGTGGCGATACCGCGACTGGGTGGTGCAGGCCCTGAACAGCGACATGCCGTACGACGAATTCGTCCGCCGGCAGCTGGCCACCGATCTGATGGAATCCACCGGAAACGACGACCTGCCGGCCCTGGGTTTTGTGGCGGTGGCTCCGTCGTACCACAAGGAACTCAACCTCGCGAAGGTGGAACTCGACAACCGCTTCGCCGATGAATGGGAAGACCGCGTCGATGGCATTGGCCGCGGCCTGCTGGGGCTGACGCTGGCCTGTGCCCGCTGTCACGATCACAAATACGATCCGGTTTCCAACCGCGATTACTATTCACTGGCCGGCGTGTTTGCCTCCACCCGGCAGACAACCCGCCCCATTCTGCCGGACGACATCATCCAGCAGTCGGAGCCGGCCCGGAAACAGGTGAGCGCCCTCGAGGCACAGATTGCCGAACTGCAGAAGCAGATTAAGGCTGAACAGACCCGGCAGGCGGCACAGCAGAAAGAACTCGCCGCAGCCGAAGCCGCCGCGAAGAAAGCAGGACGGCGGGCCGCTGTGGTGGCCGAGAAGGCCGTTCCGTTCGACATTGCCGCGGCCAATACACAGATTGCCGCGAAGAAAAAGGAAATCGCCAGCCTCAAAGAGTCGACTCCCAACTTCGACCTGCCCATGGCCAACGTGCTGACGGAAGAAACCGTGCTGGTTGATGGCACCAACCCCAACCGCAGCGCCCTCGTGTACAAGCCGAATGAACCCCGCGACCTGCCGCTGTTTATCCGCGGCGATGCCGGCCGCCTGGGCGATGTGGTGCCCCGCGGTTTTCTGACGGTCCTGTCGCCCGGCGATGACCGGCAGAAGTTCGAGCAGGGCAGCGGACGCCTTGAACTGGCCGAAGCCATTGTCAGCCGGGACAACCCGCTCACCGCGCGGGTAATTGTCAACCGCGTCTGGGCGGCCCATTTCGGCACGGGAATTGTCTCCACGCCCAGTAACTTCGGCGAAACCGGCGCCCGGCCGACGCACCCGGAACTGCTCGACGACCTGGCCGTGCGGTTCATGAACAACGGGTGGTCGCTCAAGTGGCTGCACCGGGAAATCATGCTGTCGGCCACATACCGGCAGACCTCCGCCGCCACAAAAGAGAACCTGCTTCGCGATCCGACCAACCGCCTGCTGGGCCGGTTCAATCGCCGCCGGCTGGATGTGGAAGCCTTCCGCGATGCGATCCTGGCTGCCACCGGCACGCTGGACCGCAGCCTGGGTGGCCCCTCGGCCGATGCGACCGATATGCAGAACCAGCGGCGAACGGTCTACTCGACCGTCTCCCGCCACCGCCTGAACGACTTCCTGCAGGCGTTCGATTTCCCCGATCCGGCCATTCATGCCGCGAAGCGGAGCGAAACCACCACGCCCCTGCAGCAGCTGTTCGTGCTGAACTCTCCGTGGATGCGGACCCAGGCCGCCGCTCTGGCGAAATCGCTGAACGAAATGCCGGACGCCACACTGGAACAGAAAATCCGCGAAGCCTATGCCCGGCTGTACTCCCGCGAGCCAGGCGAACAGGAGCTGGCCATCGCCCGTGAATTCCTGCAGCCCAGCCGTACGCCGGCCACCCCGGCGGGCTCACAGGCCGCGGAACGGCAGCCGCCCGAGTTCACCGGAGCCCGCGTGCGGGGCAACGTACC
>JAGQPV010000321.1 GCA_020426545.1 Planctomycetaceae bacterium | reverse complement strand
TGATTGCCATTATCGCCATTCTGATTGCCCTGCTGCTGCCGGCCGTGCAGCAGGCCCGCGAAGCGGCCCGCCGCTCGCAGTGCAAGAACAACCTGAAGCAGATGGGCCTGGCACTGCACAACTACCACGATACCTACACCACGTTTCCCATCGGTTCGCAGTCCCCCATCTATGCCGCCAACTGGCGGGCCTCGATTCTGCCGTTTCTCGATCAGGCGCCGCTGTACAACAAGCTGACGCAGACTCCGTCCAACGGGAACGGTTACGACACGTCCAACGGCTGGACCGGCGGCGGCGGTTACGGAACGGCCAATGCCATTCTGAACAACGCTCTGGTGACCGTGTACAAGTGCCCGTCGAGCGTCACGAATGCGTTCGAAGTGGGAACAGCCAACGGCACGTCGCCCGGGCAGAGCACGGGGTCTGTCACCGGCGAAGTCGGCATGACGATGGACTACGTGGGCGTGGGTGGAGCGTACGCCGCGGTGGCTCCGTTCAACACGGGGGCCATCCTGAACACCAACTATGGCACCATGGGGCAGAACGGCCTGCTGCAGATCGGCAAGTCGCTCAAGATGCGGGACTGCACCGATGGTTCCTCCAACACCATGATCATCGGCGAAGATTCCGGTCTGATTGCCGGCGTGGATTACCGCAAGAATCTGTCAGGTGGCTGGTCCGGTCACCGGGGTGCCGCCGTGGGTGGTGGTACGGGTTACGGTGGCGGTGGCGTGATCACGATTCTGTATTCGCCCAATCCGCAGACCAAGCCGGCGTTCACCGGTGCGGGCTTCAATAACGGGCCGTTCACCTCATTCCACGAAGGCGGAATTCACGGTCTGCTGGCTGACGGGGCCGTGCGGTTTGTTTCGGACAACATCAACCTGACCACCCTGCTCCAGCTGGGCGTGATGAACGATGGACAGGTCATCGGCGAGTTCTGAGCCGCTGCCCGGCTGTGTGGCTTTCGCCCGCAGCCCGCGTAAAGGCTTCTATTTCACGACGAGACCAAAACGCGGCCGGGCCGGTGGTGACCGGCCCGGCCGCGCTGTTCGTTATCTGTCTCAAATACTCCGTACCTGAGAACACCGGGCCTTCACAGCCACCCACCGCGAAAGACCGCAGCGTCATGAGTTCTATCCAGTCGAACCGTTCCAGTATCCGTACCACCACCGGTTTCCGTGTTTTCGCCGCTTCCCGCCACCTCACCAGCCTGGCCGTCGCGCTCCTGTTCAGCCTGCTGGCCATGGGCTGCGGTGGTGGAGCAGAAGCCACCCCTACGGGCGAAGTCTCGGGTAAGGTGACCGTCAACGGGGAACCGCTGACGCAGGGGCAGGTCAATTTCATCTCAGCCGAGAAAGGCGTGGGCGGCACCGGCGAACTGCAGGAGGACGGCACTTACAAGCTGGATGGCCCCCTGCCGGTGGGTGAATACAAGGTGTATATCAGCTTCAATATCGCTCCGTCGCAGCTTGGCACCGCGGCCGAAGACGTGCTGAAGCTCGTGCCCGAGAAGTACCAGACGCAGCAGACTTCCGACCTGTCGGCGAAGGTCGAGGCAGACCGGACGGAGTACGATTTCGCCATCGAATAACCGCGATTTGCAGGAAGGGCTGTGCCAGTTCGCGTGAATGGCGGGTGGCACGGCCCTGACCGGAGGGAAGGGCGTGGGCTGCACTTCCTCATGTCAGACTGTTGCGGGACGAATCTCATCCCGGCTGCACCAGGCAGCTGCCACATCTCGTAAGACACGTCTGGATCAGCCGGCAGTGGCACCCAATGGGCCTGCAAACTACGGGCCGGCTTCCTCGGGCAGTTCGCTGTCACCCAGAACGCCGGATTCGGCGAACGAAGGGTCGAGAACGACCAGCGCATTTCGCGCGGCCTGCTGCTGGGCTTCCTTCTTACTGGCTCCCCAGGCGGGCGGATACACTTCCGAGCCGATCACCGCGGCAATCTCGAAGCACTTGGAGTGATCGGGGCCTTTTTCGTCCAGCACCTGGTATTCCGGGGTTTCGCCGCTGCACTTCTGCGAGAACTGCTGCAGCAGGCTCTTGAAATTACGGCGATTACCGGGCCGGGCCACCAGTTCCATTTCCGGACCGATCAGCCGCTGAATCATCTCGCTGGCCGACTCGATGCCGCCATCGAGGTACACGCCGGCAATCAGCGATTCGAAGACCGCCGCCAGAATCGACAGCGGAACTTCATCGTGGGTGGTCAGCCCCTTGCCGAGGAACAGCGATTCCTCAAGGCCCAGCCGACTGCTGATGATCGCGCACATGTGCCGGCTGACCAGGGCGGACTTCATCCGCGTCAGGTCGCCTTCGGGCAGTTCCGGAAAGCGGTGAAACAGCATTTCACACACCACCGCCCCCAGGATGGCATCGCCCAGGAACTCCAGCCGTTCGTTGGAATCCAGCCGGGTCCGGGCGACGGAGGCGTGCGTCAGGCAGCGGGCCAGCAGATCCTGGTCGCGGAAGGTGTACCCGATGGCCTTCTCGCAGCTGGCGAGACGCTCAGAAAACAGTGACATTTCGACGCGGCCTGACATGAATTTCCATCCCACGCCCCTCACCTGTTTCACGTGGATTCGAACAGGGAAAGACGGAAGCACATCGTCTGCGGAAGAATCTTCTGGCCAGAATCAGACTCGGCCGGCGGGCAGAATCGACAGTGGAAACCGTGTGCCGGCCGTGGAATCACACCGGGGAACCTGCAAAAACCGGGGGTGAGTCACCCTGCAGAGTATCGCAGCAGGCAAAAGCACGGTCAACACGAGAGCGACGCCTCGCGGCTCAACGGTCGCGACATTTCCCGAATCAACGGCGGTCCCGGTTTTCCGGCTGCCTGAACCCGGCAGGAACGTTCAGGCAGCCATGGCCCGCTGTGCCTGCTCACAGCCGCAGATGGGCCACCGCGTCGACCGCGGTGGTGGCATAGCCGATGTAGAACGGCCCGAATTCGGCGTACTTCGCCGAAGCCTGGTCGAAACGCATCGTGTACACGATCTCTTTGATCGATTCGGGATTGCGGCCCCACAAAGTCACGCCCCATTCCCAGTCATCGAAGCCGGTGGAAGCCGTGATCAGCTGAGACACCCGGCCGGCAAACTTGATGCCCGAAGTCGCGTGTTCGGCCATCAGCTTCGAGCGCTCGCTGAACGGCAGCGTGTACCAGTTGGCCTGCGGGTGGCGAATCTTGTTCATGGGGTAGAAGCACACCACCGGCAGCGGCGGAATTTCCGGGTACAGCCGCTGTTTGTTCATCGCCGGCAGCCGCTGGGCATACGCGTTCACACGGGCGTCCCACGCCGGGTCGGCTTCGGTCATGCCGTCCTGCCGCAGCCTCTCGGAGTACTGCTCGATGGTGGGCACGTACTCCGAGACTTCGCTGATCGATACGAAAGACCACACCGGTTCCAGGGCCGGTCCCACCGCCGAGGCCCGGACTTTCTGCACCACCCGGTCGATCACCAGCGGATCGGGATCCATCAGCATCAGGCCGAGGTCGGCTCGGTGGCCGGAAATCAGCGACAGCTGCATCCGCTGCGGCGCGCCGTCGGCTTCGGGATTGAGAATCTCTTCCAGTTCCTCACGTCCCCGGGCCCGGGCGGCGGCATCCAGCTGAACCAGCTGACTCTGACACACCCGCCAGTACATGTGCAGGCAGTGCCAGCCTTCCGACAGACTGATGGTGGGATCGGGCAGTGACTGAGCAGTATGCGGAGGGCGGTTCACCTGGGCAGCTCCTTCAGAAGGGACGGGCGGGATATCCTGGCGGGTGATGGCCTTATTCAGTTCTTCTCTTCAGAAAGGCATCATACCGCCAGGCAGGCCGCTGGTGCAGGCACTGGCCGTTTTTCAGCCAGTCCCGGAACAGCCCGTCGTGCTTGCTCCCGGCAGGTGTCCGGCGATACAGTAACCCGACGGCAACGCATCGGCGTTGACCGATAACAAACCGCGTCGGCGTCCCTGCCCTTCCCCGCAGCTGCACCGCCAGAGAGACGATTCATGAAAAGACCAGCCCTGCCGGCAGCCGCCGCTGCCATCGCTGTTGTGATTGCTGTTCAGCTGGTGGCAGGCGGAGGGCTGCCTGTTTCCGCTGCCGACTGGCCCCAGTGGCGCGGGCCGGAACGCACCGGCATCAGCCCGGAAACCGGCCTGCTGCTCGAGTGGCCGGAAGACGGTCCTCCGGTGGACTGGCAGTCGGAAGGCGTGGGGGCCGGTTATTCGGCGGTGGTGATTGCCGATGGCCGGGTGATGACTCAGGGAGACCTCGACGGCGTCGAGCACATCATCGCTCTCGACGAAAAGACGGGAAAACTGCTGTGGGCCGTGCAGCCGGAACCCGTGCGGGCAGCCCTGGCCGAGCAGCTGAAAACGCAGTTCGCCAAATTCGACAAAGACAGCAGCGGCCAGCTGGAAGAAACGGAAGCCCTGGCCGCTCTGGGCTGGAGCTACACCGATGTCGATACTGTCGACGAATCGGCCGACGCGGCGGAACTGGCCTCAGCCAGAACAGCTGCCTGGCTGAAGGAGTTCGACCAGGACGGGAACGGCCGGCTGGATGTGACCGAGTTCCCGAATGCGGCCCTCCGCAATATTCAGCAGTTCGATCTGGCCGACAGCAAAGCCGCCGAGGACCTGGCCGCCAGCCGGGCCCGGGCCACCATCCGCCTGCTCGATAAAGATTCCGATGGTCAGCTGTCGGAGAAGGAGTGCAGCGGTACCGCCGTCAGCCGGTTCTTCCGCACGGCCGATAAGGCCGCCGAGGGAGAAAAGCGGGGCGACCAGCAGCTGACAGCCGACGAACTGACCGCGTATTTCTCCACGCGGGAAAAAGGCCGCGATGGGGAAGTGACCGCCGAAGAACTGCAGGCTTATTTCTCCACCCGTCAGGCCGGCAAGGATGGCGTACTCACTCGCGAGAACCTCAGCAGTCATCTGGGCGGTTACCGCAACGACCGGGGCGACGGTCCGCGGGGGACGCCCACCATTGCCGAGGGCCGCGTGTATGTGGAAGGCGGCAATGGAGACGTCAGCTGCCTCGATGCCCGCACCGGGAAGACCATCTGGCATGTCAGCCTGACGCGGGATCTCAAAGGCAATCGGCCAGGCTGGGGTTATTCGGAATCTCCCCTGGTGCATCAGGACATGGTGTTTGTGACTCCCGGCGGGAAAGAAGGCACGGTGGCTGCGCTGGATCGCAAAACCGGCCAGGTCATCTGGCGTTCGAGCGATGTGCAGCAGGCGGCCCATTATTCGTCGCCCGTCTTCGCGGAAATCGCCGGTGTGCCGCAGGTGGTGCAGTTCGCCCGGGAAAGCGTGTTCGGCGTTTCACTCGATGAAGGCCGGCTGCTGTGGAGCTACAAGGGGGCGGCCAACGGCACGGCCAACTGTGCCAGCCCGATTGTTGCTGACAACCACGTGCTGGCCTCCAGCGGTTATGGCACAGGCACCGGGCTGGTGCAGGTGACAGCCGCGGATGCCGCGAATCAGCAGGCGAAGGAAGTTTACTTCGAGAAGAAGCTGGCCAACCACCACGGCGGGCTGGTGAAAGTCGGAGACTATGTTTACGGTTTCAGCGGCGGGCTGATCTGCATGAACTTCCTCACGGGAGAAATCGTGTGGCGCAGCCGCAGTGTGAGCAAAGGTTCGCTGCTGGCTGCCGACGGTATGCTGTACTGTCTGGGTGAAGGCCACGAAGTCGCCCTCGTGGAAGCCACGCCCGAAGAGTACCGTGAGAAGGGCCGCTTCAGTATCGAGAAGTTCGGCCTGCCGGCCTGGGCCCACCCTGCCGTGGCCAACGGGCGGTTTTACATTCGCAATCAGCAGCGGCTGACAGCCTACGATGTGCGTCCCCGCTGAGGCGAACCAGCTGAAATCAGAGGGTCCCTTCGCAGGGCCCTCGTCTGGAAAGAGCGCAGACCGGGATGCAAGTCAGCCATGTGACCGTGATTGGTGCCGGGGCCATGGGCCGCGGAATCGCAGAGACAGCCGCTGTCAGCGGGCTGCAGGTTTCGGTTCTCGAGCCGGACGAAGCTCAGCAGCAGCGGGCCCGGGATGCGATTCACGAATCGGTTGAACGGGCCATCCGCCGGGGCAAGGCCGAACTGGCCAGCCCGGAGGAAGCCACCTCCCGCATTGGCTGGTTCAACAGCCTGGAGGATGCGGTCGCCGGGGCCGGCTGTGTGATTGAAGCCATTCCGGAAATCGAAGCCATCAAGGTCGATCTGTTCCGGCAGCTGGACGGGGCCTGCGAAGACCATGTGCTGCTGACCAGCAACACGTCCAGCATTTCCATCACATTGCTGGGGGCGGCCACCTCCCGGCCGGAACGCGTGGCCGGCATGCACTTCTTCAACCCGGTACCGGTGATGGAGCCGGTGGAAATCGTGCGGGGCGAAGTCACTTCCGACGAAACCGTGGAGCAGGTGGCCGAGCTGGCCCGCCGCATGGGACGAAAGCCGTTCCATGTGCAGGACAGCCCGGGCTTCGCCGTGAATCGGATTCTGCTGCCGCTGATCAACGAAGCCATCTGCACGCTGCAGGAAGGCGTGGCCGATGCGGAGACGATCGACAGCCTGATGAAGCTGGGCTGCCGGCACCCCATGGGGCCGCTGGAACTGGCCGACTTTGTCGGGCTGGACGTCTGCCTGTCGATCCTGAAGGTACTGCACGACGACCTGGGCGATCCGAAGTTCAGCCCCTGCCCGCTGCTGGTCCGCAAGGTGAATGCCGGCCACCTGGGCCGCAAAACGGGCCGGGGCTTCTACGACTATCCTGAATGACAGCCGGCCCACTACTTCCCTCCCTGGCAGGGAGGGATTGAGGGGGGCTCAGTGTTCAAGTACCAGTCTGCGGAGGTGCGTTCGTACCGAACGG
>JAGQPV010000320.1 GCA_020426545.1 Planctomycetaceae bacterium | reverse complement strand
GCAGACCGCAGGAATACTGGCAATGCGAATCTCCCGGCTGGACCTGCTCGCGTTTGGCCCGTTTACCGATGTCTCGCTCGATCTGTCGGGCGGTTCGTGCGGGGTGCACCTGCTGTTCGGTCCGAATGAAGCCGGCAAGAGCAGCACCTTGCGGGCCATTCGGCAGCTGCTGTTCGGAATTCGTCTGCCGACGAAAAAAGATCCCCGGCCGGACGACACCTTCCTGCATCAGAAACAGGATCTGCGGCTTGGCGCGCTGCTGGAACGGGACGGAGGGGACCGCCTCGAGTTTGTGCGGAAGTACGGCCGGGCGAGAACACTGCTTCCGCCCGACGGGGGTTCTCCACTTCCGGAGGAAACGCTCAAGCCCTGGCTGGGGGGCGTCAACCGCGAATATTTTGAAAGCATGTTCGGCCTGGGGCATGTGGAACTCAGCCGTGGCGGGGAAGCCATGCTGCAGGGTGAGGGCGAACTGGGCCAGCTGCTGTTTCTGGCCGGCTCGGGAATTTCGGATCTGCGGCAGGTGCGAAACGGCCTGAAGTCCGAAATGGACGAGCTGTTTCTGCCCAAAGGCCGCAAACAGCAGATTAACGACGCCCTCAGCGAGCTGAAGGAAAAGCGAGCAGGCATTCGCCGGGCCATGCTCTCCAGCGATGAGTACGCCGGGCTGATGGATCAGCTGGAATCGGCTGCCAGGCAGCTGAAGAAGGTCGAGGAAGAGCAGACGGAAGTGCAGCGGAAGATGAAGCGGCTGGACCGCATCGCCCGGGCACTGCCGCAGATTTCCCGGCGGCGGGAAGTGCAGCAGCAGCTGCAGGACGTGGCGTTGGTTCCACTGCTGCCTGCGGAATTTTCCGAGCAGCGGCAGGAACACCAGAAACAGCTGCAACTGGTGCAGCACGAAACAGCACGCCTGGAGACGGAACTGCAGAAAACCACTGTGGAGCTGGAGTCGATTGAAGTTCCACAGCAGCTGCTGGAGCAGGCGGAGATTATCGAGCAGCTGGCCACCGACCGTGGCGCCATTCTGAAAGCCATCAATGATCGCAGGGACCGGGAAGCCGAGCTGGCGGCTGTCAGGCAGAAGGCCGGGGAAACACTGTACAGCCTGCGGCCCGATCTGTCTCTGGACGATGTGGAAACTCTGCGACTGTCGGACCAGGCCCGGCAGCGGATTCGCGAGATTGGCAGCGAACGGGATACCCTGCAGCGACAGTTGCAGGAACGGCAGGGCAACGTGGAATCGGTGCAGGATCGTCTGCGCGAGCTGCAGGCCGACGAAGGCAGTCTTCCGGAATCCTTTGACTGTGAACAGCTCAAAGCTCTGTTGCCCGCCTCGCGGATGGCAATCTCTCAGGAGTCGCAGCTGAAGGAGATCCGTCAGCAGCTGGAACAGCTTTCCCGCCTGGCCGAAGTGGAGCTGCGGCAACTGCCCTTATGGGAGGGCACGCTGCCGGAACTGGAACAGACTGCCGTGCCGTCCTCCGAGACGATCGACCGGTACTTTGAAGAGCTGGGTGCAGCGGCGAAGAAGCGGGAGTGGGAGCAGAAGCGACTGACCGAGATGCAGTCTCAGCTGGAAACACGTCGAAACCAGCTGAATAAACTCCGCCGCCAGGGTGACGTACCGACCGAGGAAGACCTGCTGGCGGCCCGCGAACGACGGACGGCCGGATGGAATCTTGTGACTGGTCTGCGGGATGGCCGGCTGAAGCCCGGCGATGACTCCGTCGTCAGCTGGCTGGAAGCGATGCAGATCGATCAGGGAGTCGATCTTGACGCAGCCTACCTGGCTGCGGTGGAAGCCGCCGATCACATTGCCGACCGCCTGCGGCGTGAGGCTGCTCAGGTGGAACAGAAGGCGGCGCTGCTGGCCGAAATTGAAGATCTTGAACGGCAGTCGGCCAGCCAGCAGGAACAGTCGCAAAGTGCGTTGGAGGCGGAATCGGCTGTTCTGGGACGCTGGCAGCAGGAATGGCACGGCCTGGGAATCACTCCGCTCCCGCCTCACGAAATGCGCAGCTGGCTGGCGCGGTGGCAGCAGCTGCTGTCGCATTCCGCGACGGTGCGGCAGTTGACGGTACAGCTGGCTGACCTGAATCGTCAGCTCGACCTGTCCCGCCGCCTGCTGATTCAAGCTCTGCGGGCAGCCGATGCATCGGCCAGGCTGCCGGAGGAGACTGACGAAGAACAGGGACTGCCGCTGTCGGCTCTGGTGGAACTGGCTGAAACCGCTATCGAGCGGTCCGATTCCAGCAGAAGGAAACGGGAAGAGCAGGCGGCGGAAATCCGTCGGCAGCAGGATCAGCTGCTCAAGGCGGAAACCGCCAGGGAACGGCTGCAGACGCAGCTGGCCGAGATGGAAGCCCGCTGGCAGACGGAACTGGCTCCCACCGGGCTGGAGGGAGCAACCAGCACATCGCAGGCGAGTCAGTTTCTGGATGCCCTGACAAGCCTGTTCAGCCAGCTGAAAGACATTGAAGACCTCAGCCGTCGAATTACCGACATGGACCAGGACCATGCCCGGTTTACGGAGCGAGTCCGCCAGTGCCTGCCGGGGGTGGCTCCCGATCTGGCGGAGACGGATCCCGCCGATGCGGCCGGTATTCTGAGGAAACGACTGGAACAGGCCGTCCAGGAACAGAACCGGCAGGCGGCGCTGCAGGAGAAGTGCGACAGCCTGCGGAAGCAGCTGGATTCACAGAATCAGCAGCTGGCCGGTCTTAAATCGCGACTGCAGGAAATGTGCCGCGAGGCAGGCTGCCAGGAGATTGCGGAGTTGCCTCAGATCGAGAAACAGTCCGCTCAGCGTCGTGCGTGGACGACATCGCTTGAGGAAATCGAAGAACTGCTCCGGCAGGAATCCGCCGGCCAGACTCTCGACGAATTTATTGAGGATGCAGCGACCGAAGACCCCGACACGATCGAGTCGCAACGGGCTGCTCTGGCCAGTCTGGATGACACGCTGCGGAAGCAGCGGGACGAGCTGCGCGACAGTCGGACCGAGCTGGAAGTCAAACACCGCAGTATGGACGGCAACGCGGTTGCCTCCCAGCTGACCGACGAAGAGCAGATTACCTTGGCCCGGCTGGAAAGCGACGTGCCCCGCTGGGTTCACTGCTATCTCGCGTCACAGTTGTTGCGGCAGTCCATCGAGCGTTTTCGCGAACGCAACCAGACGCCGGTCCTCGTCCGCACCGCGGAAATCTTCCGGCGGCTGACGCTGGAAGCCTTCACCGGGCTGCAGCCGGAATACGATGAGGAAGGCGAACCCGTCCTGAAAGCGGTACGCGGTTCCGATGGCCGGCTGGTCGATATGAGCGGCCTGAGCGACGGAACCCGCGACCAGCTGTACCTGGCCCTGCGGATTGCCGGGCTGGAAAACTGGCTCGACCAGCACGAACCACTGCCATTCATTGTGGACGACGTGCTGATCAACTTCGATGACCGGCGGACAGCCGCTGCCCTCGAAGTCCTGGGAGAGCTGTCGCACAGAACCCAGGTGATCTACCTGACACACCATCGTCATACGCTGGATATTGCCCGCAGGGTGCTGCCGGCCGATGTGCTGCTGGCCTGTGAGATGCCGTCATCGGCCTTTGTTCCCGGCGGGCGTCTGGTGGCCTCCAGCTGATGAGCCCGGGCGAGAAGTGAACTGACGGGTTCCACTTCGACGCGAACACTTCGGGAGAACACCGCGGGAACGCTGCCTCCCGCAGCACATGGCTGCAGGGAGACAGGTTCACGCTGGGGTTCGTTCGCTGCTGGATTCAGGCCATCGTCCGTCCGCGGCCACGGAACCAGGTGGCGAGTCGGTGCCAGCCGATGGCGACTGCAACCAGGCTCAGCAGAACGCCGATGACCAGACCCGAGGGCAGCGCGGCTTTCTTCCTGTTGCGGGCGTCGGCCTGAGCTTCTTCCTGCGAGATGGTTTTGACGTTGAAGATTTCCGGCAGTGGTCCGGGAGGCAGCGCCGCTGAGGAATGGTCTGTTGCGACTCCGTCAGCGACTGTTTTCGGTGAAGTGGTTCCGGCAATTGCCATACTGGTTTCTGCTTCCAGCCGGGCTGCCCCCTCCACATGCAGTGGTGTGGGGGCCGTGATGCGGGAGAGCGGCTGGCTGTCGGCCATCTCGGCCGACAGTGGCTGCAGCTGGCTCGCACCATTGGTGGCTTCAGCCCGAGTGCTGGCGGTCACTGCGTTGGCACCATCGCCATGAGCTGGCTGGATGGCGGCCTTTTGCGGTTCGACGGCAGGCTTCCAGCCCAGGTGAGCAGGCATAGCGGGAACAGCCCGTGCGACCGGTCGCGGGGGGCGGTTTCCCTCCCACAGAGACCAGCCGAGGCCGGGCTCGACTGTCGGGGCCGTTGCGGTCGGGCCGGTGACCGCGGGAGCTTCAGAATCCACAACGGCCACCTCGGTGGTTTCTGCCGCGGTGTTCTGCGGTGTGATTTTCCGCGGTGTGGCGTTCTGCGCTGCCGTTTCTTCGACTGCTGTTTTCACAGCAGCAGGGGCTGCAGCGGGCTTCGACCGGGAAAGCAGACGCGTCGGCTGGTCTGTCCGAGCGACGGCAGTCGGCTGTGGCGAACCAGTGGCCGGCGTATTCCCCTGCCCGGTGGGCTTTGTCCGGGATTCGGTCTGCGGGATCCGCAGCAGCGGGCGGTGGTTCTCCTGCTCCGCGGCGGCTGGAGTACTGTCGGATTCAACGGGACCGCCGCCCCGAGTGCTGGCGGCAGTCTCGGAAGCTGTTTCCTGCACGGAACCGGACGACGCCGGAGGCAGATCGTCCCGGCTGTTCTGCGGGGGCTTCTGTGAATTGCTGGAGACGTTGACTGTGTCTTCCATGAAATCGCTGGCCGGCCGGAAGCTGAGCTCCGATTCCGTTTCCGCCTCTGGCGTCAGTTCCGGCTCGGGAGCCTGTTCGGGTTCCTGCGGGGAAGCTGCGGTCTCCTGTGAGCGGGCTGTACCTGCCCATTGCCCCTGTCGGGGCAGCAGGGGAGTGACCGTGCTCCCCGCAGCGAAATCGACGGAATCTGTTCCGGCGGCCGGCAGTCCCCCCGTCGCTGCGGCCAGAGTCCTGGCTTCCAGCTGTTCGCGTATATCGCGCAGCATGTCGGTGGGTCGAATTTCATTCGGTCCGAAGAACACCACATCCTTTTCAGCCAGCCGGTTCGCGGCTTCCACAGTGCCCAGCGCGGCTTCCAGCTGACCATTGCTGATCTGCTGCCGGGCCTGCTGCATCATGGTGTCGATCCGCATTCGGGCAATGCGGGCGTTATCGATTTCCTCTGCCGGACTGGTGCTGTTCAGGTCGTTCCGCAATGAATGCCGCAGCCGGTCCAGCTGGGAATCGAAGCCGCCCGCGAACCGCGAGTCGCCCTGCGACTGGCCCGGTGCGTCATTTCGCGCACTGCCGGTAACTGCGACCTGCGACACCGACGGCCGTTCGGCGGTCGTGTCCCGGGTGGAAATGGCCTCGAATGGATTTCGGGGCTTCTCGCTGGCGGCCACTGCCTCGGCCGGCCTCCCCGGATAACCCGTGGAACTGGCCCGCAGTGGATCGTTCAGAAACGGATCCTTCAGCGGATTGAAGGCTACGGCCCGTGCATTCTCCCGGGAAACGGTTTCGCTGTTCTGGCCATTACCCTCGGCGACCAGTTCCGTGCGGGGGCCGTCCTCGGTGCGGCCAAACGATGCGATACGGGCTGCAGCACGTCGAATGGCACCATCCGGTTCCCAGATTGCCTGAAAAGAACGGCTGGGACCGTGTGCGCATCCAGACAGCAGAAACCCGGTTCCGGCCGCTGTGAGCACCACGCCCGACAGCAGCTGCTTGAGACTTGGGGTTCTGTGATTCACGGCGTACATCCTCACAGCTGAAGCGACGGTTTCCGAATCGGAGGGAGTGAGAGTTCCTCCACCAGACCCGATCCTGCGGATTGTCAGGGTTCTGATCGTCGTGAGCGACCGCCCGCAGTGACCGGGAATGCGGGAATCACTTCAAACGGAGTTTCTGCCGGTCGTATCGTTCGTTCCGCGGAATCTGTGGGCGACTCTGCGGGCTGGGCAGGCCCTGCCGGTTGCGGATCATTCATTCAGTCTCCTTCCGACTGCGGGGGCCCGCCTTTCAGCATCCGCTGCCGGTCCAGAAGTCGTGTGGCGGGTACCGGCAGGATTTTCAGATTGTCCCGCTTCTTCCGGACAGTGAATTTCCAGGCGGGAATCGCCCTGGGGCCACGCCGGCGAGCCTCAGACATTTTCCAGACGGCAACCGGCAAATCTTGCCACTGCTGCTGGTCCCTCGGTAGAATTCAGCAGGGCCAGCACGGGAGGCCGGATTTTCAACGCGCAGGCATGCAGGGAGCCGGTTATGGAGATGACAACTGTCTGGCTGGTGAGTGCGGGAGCCGCCACGTTCGCCGCCGTTGCAGGTCTGTCCTGGCGTCCACTGCACGCCCGCCGGCTTGCAGCACAGCAGGCGCGGGCGTTGAAGCAGTTTCGGCTGCAGCGGGAACACCTCGAAGCTCGATTTTTCGATCTGGCCAGTGCCCTGGGGAGGCCGCGGGGCCTGCGGTGGCTCGACTGCGACTGGCAGGATGGGGTGACTTTCGCCCGCGACCGTCAGAGCGGCCTGCTCACCGCATTTGTCGCCTGCAATATCCGCTTCGAGGCCATCGAAGGGGGCGACATGGAAGATGTGGAGGCCGTGGGCCTGCTCCGCGATGCGGCTGCTCTGTTCCACTATCAGCAGGGCTGCTGGGGCACGGGGGGCCGGGCCATGTTCAACATGAACCCGGAAGATGCCCTGGTTCGGCTGGAAAGCCAGTTCGAACCGGTTCTGCAGGGCGAAACCGCTCCCGCGAAGCTGCGGCAGAGCTGAATTGGACCTGCTGTCCTCTGCCCGTTGCTGTCTGCCGGTGCCCTGCGACCTGGTCCCG
>JAGQPV010000319.1 GCA_020426545.1 Planctomycetaceae bacterium | reverse complement strand
GAACCTGCCGACTGGCTGGAGCCGGCGGATTCTAAGAATCCACGAAACTGTGTCCAGACCGTTTCGGCAGAATCTGCCGGCGGCCCTGTCGCAGTCCTGCGAAAGGCTGTTCAGACTGCACCAGCCCGGCTGGATACAGCCTGCAGACGTCTTGACGGCATCCCGCCAGCAGGACTATACACCCGGCCTCTGGAGAAACAGAGGTTCCAGTCCTCAGTCAGAACAGTGGGATCGACAGTCGCATGATGACCGCAGAACGGAAGCCGGCCGGCCCGGTTGCTGTCGAACCAGGTCCTTCTGCTGAGTGGGAACAGCAGGTTCCCTGTTCCAGAAGAAAGCGGGTTCGCCGGGTATTTGCGGGGTGTGTGTTCCTGCTGCTGGGCCAGTACGGGCTGATGTTCTTCGTGGGCGAACCCTATCCCGCGCTGAAGCTGCCACCCTTCGGGGGCTCGGGCTACGAGGGACATGAGGTTTCCATTCCAAAGGTCACCGTAAACTTCCTCAGCAGCGGACAGGTGGTTCATTCCTGTCCGCACTACACGCTGCTGGACAGATTGCCGCGAAGTTACCATCGAGACATTGCCAGAAATGTGTTCTCCCCGCGTGTGCAGGACGAGGACTCGCTCTGGCACAAAAATAGACCTCGCCCGAAATCGCCGGTTTTCTTTCAGCTGTTCCCCGGATTTCACCGGGCCAACCGCGATCACCTGGCCGGGAAGAATCTGGCTGCTGTCCAGGCCTGGCTGAAACAGCGGGCAGAAAAACTGGTGCCGGAATACACGGTCGATACGGTGGTTGTTCGCTGGAATGCCGTCACCTACGACATGCGATGTAAACCTCCAGCCGTCTCTGGTGAGAATCTGGCTGGGGAACTGACCATTCCGCTGGAGGAGACTGCTGATGCCCGGGCACGCTTTGCCTCCCGCTGAGAATTCCTCCGAGAACCTGGCTGCACCTCAGGAAGCCGTCTGCCTCCCCCTTGCAGCGGCCCGCCCGACAGTTGTTAACGGGGTAGTTTCGACAGCTGCAGACCGATTCGATCGCTGGGCTTTTACAGAGTTTGCCCTGCCGGTCCGCAGTCTGGCCCTGTTCCGCATCTTATTTGCCGGCACGCTGTTGTTAATCGTCGTTCCGCGTGGCCTGTCCGTTCATCGCCTTCCGGAGATGTTTTATCATACTCCGTTCAGCGTGGCGATGTTCTGGACCGCGCCGGTTTCAGCTGAGGTAATGCAGGCCCTGAATCTGGGGCTGATCGTGGCGCTGGCCGCTCTGCTGCTGGGCTGGCGGACCCGGGTGGCGTCCGTCAGTGTCTGTACCCTGCTGGTCCTGCTGCAGTCCTTCATGTACGCGACGGGAAAGATCAATCACGGCCATCTGCTGCTGACTCTGGTGCCCGGTGTGCTGGCCTGGTCCAGCTGGGGCCGGGATCTTTCCATCGATTCCCGAGGTTCGGGCGAATCCGTACCAGACCGTTACCGGGAGGCCTGGAGTATCTCGCTGCTGGCTTTTCTGGTCGCAGTCGCCATGTTCACCGCGGGCTGGCCCAAACTGACAACCGGCTGGCTTGATCTCTCCAGCCAGGCCACAAATGGCCATCTGATGGTGAGCTACGTCTCTGCCGGTCACCACACCTGGGCCGGCGCACTGGCCCTGCGGCACTTTCCCGCCTGGCTGTGGGAATGCATGGACTGGGCCACCGTGCTGATGGAGTGCGGTTTCCTGCTCGTTCTGTGGAACCGCCGGCTGTTCCGGCTCTTTTGCGCCGTGGCCTGCCTGTTTCACCTGGGCGTGCTGCTGATTTTTGACATCAACTTCTATGGGAATCTGGCAGCCTATGCGGCTTTCGTCGACTGGCAGCGTCTCCCCGTTCCCGGCCTGGTACGGGCCTTCTCCCGCCGCTGCGGTCGCCTGCTGGCCAGTGTTCCTCCTCTGCTGCTGCTGACTGTGGTGACGGCCACTTTTGCCTGTACGGGCCTGTTCCTCAGGCGGTCGATAGTCCGCATGCTGGAGATTCCCGTCAGCCCTGTGCTGATTACCACGGGAGCCGTGGTCGCCGCAGTGTACATCGGCCATGAACTGTGGCAGGTGGTCCGTCGCCAGCCCGCCGCCACGACATTCCCGCTGGATTCTGCAGCTCCTGCGGAAGCGGTCACCCTGCGGAAGAGCGCCTGACTGCCGCCTGCCCGACCGGTGCAGTGTCGACTCCCCGTTCCCGGTGCCGGGATGTTGTCCTGCTGATCTGATCAGTACGGGCTTCACGCTCCTCCAGACAGCCCCGGCACGTGGAGTTCGACGGAAGCAGACCGCGGCGCACGAAAAAAGCGGACGCACAACCCAGTGCGACCGCTCAAGTTACCCGGCCAGGACTCGAACCTGGAATAACAGGACCAAAACCTGTTGTGTTGCCGATTACACTACCGGGCAGGCTGCTGCGGGAAGGCTCTGTGGCGAATTCTCCCCCGCTGCGCGAATACTATTCCAACTGGCCCGTTCAGACAACCCGACAGCCGGCCCGGTTCGCGGGTTCGCCCGTTGTGCGGGGGCTGCTCTCTTCGCCCCACCCTCCGGCTCGGTATTCGCGGCAACATGGCCGGATGACGGCTCACGACGTATCCTGCATCTGGCCCGCTCGCGCCGCCTGGTGCACCGCACTGGTGACCGGCCACGCCACGCCGTGCCTTCCCCCGCTCCCCTGAAGCTGCCCGGCGGAACCAGGACTCATGCAGTATCACGAAATCGTCCAGCAGCTGCGGCAGGCGTTTCCGCAGCCCGTTTCGGATCTTGTGCACGATTCGTACTTCGTCACCACTGTCCTGCGGGTGCTGGATCAGGTGGATGCGATGAAGTCCCGCGCTCCACTGCTCGGCAAGCCCGAAGAACTCGACTACAACGCCGCCCGGCTGCAGCGAATTCCCTCCGGCCCGCAGTCGCTGGAATCCGTCGCCAGCCAGCTTGTCCGGCGGCTGTCGGGCATGTTCATCTGGGGGCATCCCCGTTCCCAGAACAACGTCGTCCCCTCCCCCACCATTCCCGGCATTCTCGGCGGGCTGCTGCCTTCCATCTACAACCCCAACCTGTGCAGCGACGAATCGTCCCGCGGCGTGGCAGTGGCGGAGGTCGAAACCATTGCCATGACGGCCGACCTCGTGGGGTACGACGCAGCCACAGCGGGCGGCGTCTTCACCTTCGGCGGTACGGGAACGCTGCTGTACGCGGCCCGCATTGGCCTGGAGAAGTGCTGCCCCGGCACGAAGTCCCGTGGCATCAGCGGCTCGCCGGTTGTCATCTGTTCGGATCGGGCCCACTATGCCTGCCTGACCGTGGCCAACTGGCTGGGCCTGGGCGAAGACAACGTCGTGCGGATTCCCACCAGCGACGACAACGAGATGTTCCCCTGCCTGCTGGAATCGGAAATGAAGCGGCTGCTGGAGGAAGGCCGCCCCATTGCCTGCATCGTGGCCACCATGGGCACGACCGATGCCTTCGGCCTCGATGACCTCCAGGCCATTCGGAATATTCGCGACGAACTGACCGAACAGTACCACCTGGACTACACCCCGCACCTGCATGCCGATGCCGTCATCGGCTGGGCCTGGAGTGTGTTCAACGGATACGACTTCGGCACGAACCCGCTGGGCTTTCCCCATCGTACCGTGCGGGCATTGGCGGGAACGCACCGCCGCATGCGGCACCTGGGCCTGTCGGACTCTCTGGGAATCGACTACCACAAGACGGGCTTTGCGCCCTATATCAGCAGTGCCTTCCTCTGCCGCGACGCGGCCGACCTGCAGCTGATCGCCCGGTCTCCCTCGTCCACGCCGTATCTGTTTCAGTCGGGCGAATACCACCCGGGCCGCTATACGCTGGAAACCACCCGCAGCGGCTCGGGGCCGATGTCGGCTCTGGCCAATCTGCTGCTGTTCGGCCGCGACGGACTGCGGTCGCTGCTGGGGCATTTGGTGGGCATGGCGGAAACCCTCCGCGAACACCTGGAGGGCAGCGCGTCCACCACCGTGCTCAACGGGGGGAATTTCGGCTCGGTGACGTTGTTCCGGGTGTATCCCGATGGCGTGGATACCTTCAACATGCCCCGGCGGGAAATGGAGGACTTCTCCGCCCGCGAACAGCTGCTGGCCCACAACGACTACAACCGCAGGATCTTCCAGCTGATTCAGCACCGGGCCCTGCACGGCGAAGGCGTCGTCCTCTCGCTGACCGACTGCTACCGCTACAGCAAACATGGCGACCCGGTCGTCGCACTGAAGTCCTACATCATGAGCCCGTTTTCCGAAGAGAAATACGTGGACTTCGTACTGCAGTCGATCTGGAAAGCCCGCCAGCGGCTGCAGGAAACCGGAGGGTGAAAGCAGAATTTGATCAGTCGCCTGATCAGAGGGAAGTTTCCCTTTTTCGTGCAGCGACTGGAATCAATCAGCTCGTATTTCCTGTTTTCCTCATTTCTGCTTAAATTCGCGGCTGCGAGGCGAGCAGGCGGCTTGGCCCTCTTGCAACGAGAACAAGGAACGAAGATCCACAGGCAGATTTTGCCGGTCAGCGGGAGATTCAGATGAGCTGGTTCAAGAGGGCGATCGACAGACTTCAGGGGAAATCTCCCACGAACTGGCTCGGGTATCGAGTCATCAATCAGGTCGGCAACAGAACGGTTCTGGACATTGGTTGCGGCATTCTGAATGCATTTGGAGGGCGCCCAATCGGTTCGCAGCACATGTGCGTTGACGCTTTCCCTCCGTATATCGAGCGACTGCAGGAACAGGGCCGTTCCGTCGTGCTGGGCAAGGCGCCCGAGGTGATGGAACAGTTCGAGGATCAGTCGTGGGACTGCGTCCTGCTGCTGGACGTGCTGGAGCATCTGACCCGGCAGGACGCCGAACAGGCCCTGTCGCATGCGGAACGAATTGCCCGCGATGAAGTGATCGTCTTCACTCCCAACGGCTTCCTGGAGCAGCATGGCTGGGAAGCCTGGGGCCTGCCCCACAATGAGCTGCAGGCCCATCGGTGTGGATTCCGGATCGAGGAACTGGAGCAGCGGGGTTACCGCTGCCAGATCGACCGTTCCACATCGGAGCAACACGGGGACATCGAACACCTGTACGGTGTCAGGCAGCGTTCGGCCGCCGTACGCGCAGCCTGAGTGACACTGGTTGCCACCGCCGGGCTCGTCCAGCGTTGACTTCCGCCCATCTTCCCGCTGGCGGGAGCGGGCTCGGAGGGGAGGGGCTTCCTCTTCCTTCCCTGACTGCTGAACCCTGAATCCTGGCAGGAGATTAAGACTCCCGTTCCAGCCGGGGATGTGCGCAGCATCACTCCCGGCTTTGTCCGATCAGTCATCGAACAATGCCTGCGAACCGGCTGGGTGCCGGGTGAACCTGGATCGCAGTTCGATGTTGCCTGTGTTATCGCAACACTGAGCGATGAAAGAAGGCGACTGTGGTGCGACCTGCCACGTGTGCTGGCAATGCCCGGATTGCGAGGAATGGCTTTCCGATGATGTGGCGTACCGCGAGCAGCCACCGCTCTTAACTGTCGGTGGCCGTACCAGGCATCACGCAAGTGGAGAACCGACCACTGTGATGCTGTTCTGGTGAATCTCGCAAAATTGTGGATCCCGGCTCCCGTTGCGTGTACCTTCGTCTGCGATTCGCACCGCAGGCCATGTGTGCGGCAACCGCTGACTGAAGTGACGGGATCCCCTCATGCTGACCATCAGTGGCAAAGCGCTGGGACGGCGGCGTCCCCTGTTCGCGGATTTCTCGATTCCGACTGCTCCCCACGACGCCGACAGCGGCGACGGCTCAACCACGCTGCGGGATCTCATCGATCGCATCGTGCGGCACGAAGTGCAGAGCTTTCGCGAGCGGCAGCAGGACCGCCAGCTGCTGCGGGCCCTCACCGCCCGGCAGATCGACGCTGCCCTCGAAACCGGCAAAGTGACGATGGGTGAGAGCGAGGTCGAGCCGCAGGACGTCGATGAAGACGCCGCGGTGGGCACGGCTCTGGTGGCCTTTGAAGACGGGCTGTACCTGGTCGCCATCGACGGGACCGAGTACCGGGACCTCGACCGCCAGGTGTTTCTGCAGCCCGATTCGCGAATCACCTTCATTCGGCTCACCTTGCTGGCCGGGGGGTGAAGGCAGGAGCTGAGGACAGCCCCCGCAATGACATAGACCACGCCCGTCGTTCCTTCGGGACGTGCCACCCCGGACATCGGCGGCTGGTCGGAAGAAAACTGGCCGGCACAGCCGGCCCTGCTATGACTGACAACCTGCTGATTCATCGACCAGGGGAACCTCGTGCTCAAACCGGAAGCGGCCCACAAGCAGCTGGAACAGCTGACCTCGGACGACGGTTTCGACCAGATGCTGGCGCGGGCGGCGAAACTGCCTGCTGCTTCGCGGAGCATCGGCTATGCCCTGCTGGGCCGGGGGCCGGATGGTGTCAAATACGATTACAGCAACTGGAACGAACGGTATGAGAACCGTCAGCAGCAGACCGTTGCCTTCGACAAACTGACGGCCGCAGCCCGCGGCAAGCTGCTCAAGACACTGTGCCCTCCCCTGGCCGATGCCTTCGAACTGACACTGCAGCACATACTGCAGCTGCCGTTTCAGAGCCATTACGGACGGCGGGCCTTCCGTGCGCCCCACAATCCCGAGCTGCTGCAGGAAACGCAGTTCGACTGGCTGGCTCAGCAGCTGAGCGGACCGCTGGCACGGGTGAAGCACGATGTGCTGTCGGTCGAATGGCTGGCTGCCTGGTCTCCGTACCTCGGCGGGGTGGAATACTCCATCGGCCGCATGTTCTCGGCTGTGATTGATGCCGGCGGCAAAGACGGGCAGGCCGTGTTCGATGTGCTGTATCAGTCGGCCACGGGCGAGCACGAAGTCGGCTCGATGGGACGGCACGTGTGCCAGGGGCTGCTGGGTTCGGCG
>JAGQPV010000031.1 GCA_020426545.1 Planctomycetaceae bacterium | reverse complement strand
ACCGGCGGACTCCGGCCCCGCGATCCCTGGCGGTCGGTATTCCGCCCGATACGTGCGACCGCGAACCAGCGGGACCACGGGCCGAAACGTCACCACCGCAGGTTCGACTGTTCGCTTGCCGCCCATGGATGGCAGTGGTTCTCCTGCAGTTGCCTCCCCTTTCCGCAGCAGCCGCAACGCCAGCTGTCGGGCATCCACCGTGTTCTTCTTCTCATGCTGCAACCGCACCAGCACCCGCGTCGGATCGGCGGGCGACGGTTCGATGGAAAGCAGCAGCCCATTCGCCACGGCACAGCGGATCTGCGGTGCTTCCGTCGCAACCCGTGGGGCTGCGGACTCCGCTGCTCTGGTCACCGCACCCGGCCCGGCCAGCGAACAGGAGACCGCCAGCAGCAGGGATGCAGTCATCCGCCCGGCATGCCCTGCAGTCGGTCGCAGCCCGTTCCTCATCAGAGCGTTCTCCCGGCAGGAATTCCGTTGCACCATAATCGACCCGAGCGGGACTGTTTCGCGATGGCGGCAGACGCAAGTCGCACTACCAGAGTGCACCACCGAATACGACAATACCCGGCAGCACCCGCAGGCACTGCCGGATATCGTGTGCACTCGATCAACCAGACTCTGCGGTAACAGGTCCGTTCATCACGGCAGCGGAGCAATCTCCAGCCGCAGCTTCTGTTCGTCGTCGTTCACGGCACGCAGCACAACCATGTCGTCGTTGCTCAGCTTGCCGACTTCCATCGCCCCGGAGAGAGCCTCCAGAACTTCAATCCCGTTGGGGCCGGCCTTCTGTTTCACGTCGCGGCGGGCGGCCTCTTCGTTCACCTTCTCCTGCTCGGCCAGGTAATCCATGCTGACCCGCACGCCCCACCACTTGCTCGGGCCATACTTGTTCTTCTTGAAGTGGAAGCGGTAGGTGTTGGTCACCAGCCACTCTTTGCCGTCGCGGGTGTAGGTGAACATGTCCAGCGGACGATTGCCGGAACCCAGTTCGACCACGCTGGTCCCCTGGACCTTCGCGCCCGCTTCGATGTCATCCAGCGGGAACTTGGCAATGGGCGTGCAGGCGAACGAACCCACCAGAAAGTTCTCACCCTTTTCCTGGTAGGGAATGAAGGACTGAATCGGAGCACGGGTTTCCCAGCGGCCGTGGGCCACATGGTAAGTCTCGGTGCTCCAGGCGCTGGCGGTATCGCCATGCTTCAGGGGCAGCGGCAGCGAGAAAATCTTGCTGGAGAACTCCTCGTTGTTCTGGCCGGCGGCCAGCACACGGTCTTCGGCGAAGGAAACACCGGAGACATTCCGCACCTTCGTCTGCTCGCCGCCCGGCAGGGCCACGCGGACGTAGTTCGCGTCGCTCAGGTCCAGCACATCGAAGTTGCCATCGGCCGCCACCGTCACGATGGCGTACTGATTGCCTTCCTTGCGGTGCGTGGAAAAGTAGACCTTGCCACTGGCCGGGTTGACGGCCATATCGACAATCGACACGGTTCCCGGCTCGGCACCCAGCACGCCGGCCACTTTATCCAGTACATCTTCCACCGGCTGTTCGAGACGACGCAGCGGGCCGGTATCGCCCGTGGAAATGCCCACAATCGACGCACCCGCATGGTCGGCAATCAGCAGGACTCCAGCCGGCCCCATGCTGATCCGCCCGATCGACTTCAGCCCGGGGTCACCCTGCTGAATTCCGCTGAGCAGATCCTCCACCTTGCGGGGGGCTTCCTTCTCCGCAGCGCGGGCCATACCCGGAGCAGCTGCCAGTGCCACGGCAGACAGCAGGGCAGGAACCAAAGTCATTCTGAACAGTTTTCGCGACCGAATCGTCATGCAGATTCTCCTGGGCAATACGTTTGTCGTTGAATGCTGCACGGCTGAGAGGAACGCCAGCAGGCCCGCAACAGGCCCGACGTGACTGTACAAATCCCCGCTCTGCCGGATGCAGACTCCTTCCTGCGCCATTCACGATAACTGCGGCCCCCGGTGGAGTCCAGCAGTTTGTCTGACCGAACGAACACTTCTTCATTCGGCCTCAAAATCCCCCCCGGCCCTCCAGTCGGCCGCCTGGCAGCGGCGAACCGGTGTCAGGCCGAACGCCCCCTCCATCGGAGGACGTTCAACCCCGCCCATCCGCAGTAATGCACATCCCTGAAGGGGTAGTCGCCTCAGAACGGGCGGACGCTGGGCAGCTGCTTTTGCGGCTGTGGCAGTGTCTGCGGCGGCCGTTGTGGCCGCACCTGCTGCGGGCGCCGCGGTGCCGGCTTCCAGCGGGACTGGGCATCGGGAGAGATCGGCCGGTACCGCACCTGGCTGGCAGCGGGCGGGTCGTTCCGGCTGTCCGAAGACGTGCCCGCTGGCCCGGAGGGGAACTGCGGACCTTCCGCATCCGGCATGGTTGAGCCGGGTGCGGTCGAACCGTTCTCGTCCGGAGGTGCCAGGGGCAGCAGCTCGACCGGTGAACCATTCCCGGTTCCAGCCCGGCTGTCTCCAGCCCGGCTGTCGTCCGGCGAAAGGGTGCCCCGCAGCCCGGATTCAGGCACAAACGGTTCTCCCAGTGGCGGCGTGAGGGGTTCTCCCGAAGGGGTGGTCTCCGGCAGCGGTTCCAGCTGCCGCACGGTGCGACGGTCAAAATCCACAACGGTCCCCGCGATTTCCGCGGTCACTATCCGCCAGGCCGGTCGACTGGGTGTCAGCAGGGCGACCAGCGTATCCGTCGCGCTGCCCTCGGAGTTTCCCGCAGGACGGTCCGTGCGGTATTCCAGGTGCAGCCGCAGCACAGACGACTCCGGCCAGGCCAGCAGCAGGCTGAACGGAGGATGTCCGGCCGAGCGCAGTGGCGTGCCCAGCTCGCCCACGCTGCGAAACCGCAGGCGGTGCCAGCCATCGGAGGCACTGCGTTCGACATCGGTGAAATTGCGACCGCCCAGTTCCAGCAGGCCGCGGGCTTCATCCAGTCGCCACGGACTGGCTGCCACCACGGTCATGCTGTCCAGGCCAAAGCTCAGTTCCGATCCAGCCTCCAGCGAACGGTACACCGCATTCACCACGCGGGGCGGTGTTTCCTGAAAACCCACCCAGGCCAGACATTCCAGCAGGACGGGAGCCGTGATCAGCTCGGCCGTTTCCGAGCGGTTCAGAGCACGCACCATATTCGCCCGGTTGCCGGCGGCCCGGTACACGGCCAGCAGCACCGTCAGGCTCTGCCGGGTTTCGAGGCCCGTATCCAGGTTCCGCAGCACGGCGTCTTCCGCTTCTTCGTAACGACCATGCCGCAGCAGAACGCGGGCACAGCCCACATTGACTTCCCAGTCTCCAGAGGCGTAGGCCAGAGCGCGGCTGGCGGTTTCATCGGCCTGCGGCTGCCCCAGAAAGTCTTCAATGATTGCCAGGTTGGCCGTGCCGGCCGCCAGCATCTGATCTTTCCGGAAGTGCCCCTGGCCCAGAGCTTCCAGCTGCCGGAACGTATTGGCGGCGGCGAACAGCTGGCCCAGCTGCTGCTGCGTACGGCCCACGTAATACCACCACGGGGGGCAGCACTCCATGAAAGGAGCCATCCGCAAGAGGACCCGCAGGCGAACCTGAGGATCGGGTTCCTGCACGGCTTCTTCCAGCCGGTCGAGGTCGGCATCGCGAATCAGCCAGCGGTCGGGAATGCTGCGGCGACGGGTCAGCTTCCAGAAGGTATCCAGAAACTGGGCTGATTTGTCGACCACGGCCAGCATCCGCTGTTTGTCGACTTTCCACAGGTCGATATCGCGGTTCTGCTTCATGCCACGGTAATCCCACCAGCTGCGGACACCCGTTTTGACGGCAGCAATGTAATGGCCTTCCGCAATCAGCCCGGCCAGGGCGTAGGAATTCACCACCGTGCTGCTGGTCAGATCGCGGCGGAACTGCTCCTGCAGCATCCGGCGTTCCTGCTCGGCGATCTGCACTTCCGTAATTTCCGCCAGCACCGAGGTATACAGCCGCACGACCTCTTCGTCGGCAATGCCGTTGAGGTTCAGGTTATTCAGAATGTGCAGCTGCTCCTCCATCAGCACCCGCTTCGAGGGATAACGGCGAATGCGGTGAAACGACGTGCGGCTGTAATTCAGCGCCACGGCAGCCGCTTTGCGGTCCAGTTCCTCAGCCAGTGCTTCACCCGTCAGCGCGGGGTCCGTCGGTGCTCCCGGAAAGGCGGCTGGCCCGTCCGACAATCCCGCGGGTGTGGCCGCCGGTGTGGTCACCGGCAGTGCCGTCTGTTCCGCCACTGCGGTCTCCCGCGCTGGCGGCTCACCCGCTGAGGCGACGGAACACAGTGTCAGCAGGAACACGGCCACCGTACCGAGGCAGGCCGCACGCACCCCGGCAGCAGCAGGCTGCCCTGCAGCAGACAGGCCGACAACAGGCAGAGCTGAAACAGACGGAGCAGCAGCAGGCAGGGAAAATTCAGGCACGACAGCACAGGTCACTGCGGAGCAGGGAACCGGGCGTAGGTGATGAGGCATCTGGCTGGCCATCGGAGACGGATCCTTCACTGGCTCATCCGGACGGCAGGCCACTGTGGAGCACTTCGTGCGATCCAACGGCGGGCAGCTGCGCGGGTCTATCAGGGTGGTCCGTGGCTTCAGCGTCCCTGCGAAGCATTCTGGAGAACGAAAGACCAGGCACAGGCAGGCACTGCAGCCACGAACGGCGTGGCACGCAATTGTAATCCCGACAATTGCCGATCCACTCGAACAGCATCGTCGTTCGCCGCAGAAATCCCGGGCAGCGTCTGGCTGGGTAAACCGGGAGGTCTGATCGGGCACCCGACCAGTCAGGCAGCGTTCGGAATCGGGGATTTCCTGCCGGTGCAGGTCTCACTGCTCTTCAGCACAGTCACAGTGCGAAGAGCATGCCGATCTCTGCAAATCGCGAACCCGGCAGGGCCCACGAGTGCCGATCGGCAGAATCTGCCGGTTGGGGAAAAGGCTCACGGCAGGCCGGTTCACACGGCTGGTGAGAACTTCGTCGGGGAAGAGAGAGGAAGCCGCAGAGCAGACCATGGCAGAGCTGTCAGCGGACGGCCCCGCCGTTGACGTTGATCACCTGGCCGGTGAGGTAAGACGCCACCGGACTCGACAGAAACCGGGCGACCACGGCGATATCTTCCGGCTCGCCCCAGCGGGCCAGCGGAGTTTCCTCCCGCACCCGCTGCTGCCACGGTTCTCCCACGTTTTCCCCCCAGGCAGTGCGAATCCAGCCGGGAGCGATGCAGTTCACCCGAACCTCGGGCGCCAGCGAAACTGCCAGAGAGCGACTGAAACCCATCACCGCGTTCTTGGCCAGAGCGAACAGTTCGCCACTGTCGCCTTCCATTCCCCGGTCGGCCTGGTCCCAGCCAATTGTCAGGATGCTGGCGTGCAGCACGTTCTCCCGCCGCATGCGTTCGCCCGCCAGCTTTGCCGCGAGAATGCTGCCCCGCACATCCACGTCCAGCAGCCGCTGGAGTTTGTCTTCATAACTCAGCGAGGCTCCCGACCCGGTGAGCAGATCGGCTCCGGCATTGCCAATCCAGACATTCACCGGGCCGAACTGTGCCCAGGCATCCTCCACCAGCTGAGAGACCTGTTCCGGCTGCGACAGATCGGCCGTGACGAGACGGGCGGTGGCTCCCTGTTCCTCAACAGCGGAGACCGTAATGGCCGATTCTTCGACGGACTTCCGGCAGTGCACAATGACCTGCGCTCCGGCCCGGCCCAGTTCCACCGCAATGGCGCGGCCAATGCCCGTGGAAGCCCCCGTGACCATCGCGGTGAGGCCATCCAATGATGCGAACCCTCGAGCGTTCACCTGGTATTCCGATTCCGAAGGGTCTGATGAAGAGGTCATCAGACAGAAGGGAAGAAATGAAACAGTATACCGCCCGCTGGCGGCCGGCACGGAGAAACCAGTAGAGAACAGATCGTTCGCAATGAGGTCCGGTTTCCGGCTACACTCCAGAATGACACACTCCACCACGACACACCAACGGAACAACCGTCGAACTATCCGTCGGAACACCGCCCGCAGGATTCTCTCCCATGAAAATCACTCAGGTCGTCTGCCAGATTCTCCGCGCTGATGTGACTGCGAAAACCGCCAGCTGCCAGGATGCCGTGCTGGTCCGCATTCGCACGGATTCCGGCCTGGAAGGCATTGGCGAGGCCGATTCCTCGCCCGAAGTCGTCAAAGCAATCATCGATGCTCCCTTCAGCCATAACATTGCCTGCGGACTGCGGGAACTGCTGCTGGGCGAGAACCCGCTGGAGATTCGCCGGCTGTGGCAGAAGATGTACGATGGCACGGTGTACTACGGGCGGACGTCCGTCACCATCACCGCCATGGCCGCCATCGATATGGCCCTGTGGGACCTGGCGGGCAAACATTATGGCGTGCCCGTGTGGCAGCTGCTGGGTGGAAAACAGCACGACCGCATTCCCGCTTATGCTTCCATCCTGTTCGGACGGGATGGTGCCGAAACGGCCGACATTGGCCGGCGGTGGGTCGAGGCTGGTTATTCGGCGGTCAAATTCGGCTGGGAACCCATGGGCCAGTCGGAAGCCCTCGATGTGGAACTGGTGCGGGGAGCCCGCCAGGGGATGGGCGAAGACGGCACGCTGCTGATCGATGCCGGCCTCGTGTGGGATGCCCGCACCGCGCTGCGGCGGGCGGAGCAGTTCGCCGAATACTGGATTGGCTGGCTGGAAGAACCGCTGCGGCAGAACGACGTCGATGGCTATGCCTGGCTGCGGGATCGCTCGCCCGTGCCGATTGCCGCGGGTGAGGGCGAATGCGGCCGCGAGGCGTTCCGCCCGCTGGTCGACCGGCATGCGCTGGACGTGTACCAGATCGACCTGTCCCGCTGTGGTTTTACCGATGCAATGTACCTGCGGGACCGCATTGAAGAAATCGGCGCCCGGCCCTGCAACCACTGTTACACCAGCCCGCTGACGGTGGCTGCCAGTATTCACTGGCTGTGTACCTGCCGCGATGCCTTCCTGTTTGAAGACTGCGTCGAGGACCTGCCACTGCGGAACGAGCTGACGCACGAGAAGATGCAGGCGGTGGACGGATACATGACTCCGCCGGACGGCCCGGGCCTGGGAGTCACGCTCAACGAGGACTTCGTGCAGTCCATCCTGCTGACGGAATCGGGAACCTGAGCGGGAACCTGTGCCCGGCTCCCGTGTCCACCCGCATAAACGGGAATCGACCGGCGTGCCGGTCCACGGGAGCGGCAGTTCAGCGGCTTGATGCCGGCAGACGGCAGCAGTTCAGACTTTGTAGCGGCTCCGCGCAGCCGACCGGGAGATGTAAGCTGGACCAGACCGGTGAGTCATGACGGGCAGGTACTGCTGTTCCATGCGGGGCAGCGACCACTGTGCGGTAATTTCCGCATTGCTCTGACATTTCAGCGTGTGACGATCCAGCCGACTGCCGAGCCGGCTGGCAGCCAGCTGAATCGACTCCTGCTGGCGACGTTCCTCACGTCGGCGGGAGAGATGGCCCAGCGCAAACCAGGAAACCAGGCCAAACAGCCCGATGAGAAAGATCAGTGGTTCCCACCGGCGTTCCACCGCCCGGCTGGCCACCAGACCAATCAGAAACCCACTCAGAATCAGAATGGAACTGTAACTGAGGAGCGGCGTATTTTCCGTCTTTGCGCCGGCTGATCTCCGGGGTGAACTGGATGCCATAACCTGTCCTCAACCGTGTTCTCGGCGAATCCCGAAAGACAACCCGTACCACTCCGGCTGGAGGCAGATCCGCCTCGGTTTCTTTCGGGGACAAAGAAACATGGGATCTCCCCGGAGGGCGGTCAACAGATACCGTCAGCCGACCGGCCGACAACAGGAAACTTCAGGTTCCGGATGGAGCGATTGTCACAGTTGTCCGCCCGCCCGAGGCTTCTCCCGCAGCAGGAACCCTGGCTTCAGCAGCAGAAAGCGAAGGCCGGTGCCAGACTGTGCGGAACGTGAGGCCACCAGTTGGGGAGCGGCCGTTTTCCGGATAGACTTCCCGTGGCACGGACGGAAATCGCCTTCGTTTCCCCCGCACCGATTTCACCCACAGACAGGCCCCGACAGGGCATGACAGGCACAGCCGGACAGGCGGAACGGGAGCAGATGTGAAAGTTGGCCTCGCGCAGCTGAACCCGACAATCGGCGACCTCTCCGGAAATGCGGAGCGTGTGGCGGAAGCGACCGCACGGCTGGCCGGAGCAGGGGCGGAACTGGTTGTTACCAGCGAGCTTGTCATCAGCGGGTATCCGCCGAAGGATCTGCTGCTGCGGGACGGATTCGCCGCCGCCTGCGATGCACAGATCGACCAGCTGGCACAGACTCTGGCCGACGGGCCCGCCGTGCTGGTGGGGCACCCGACATTGCGGGGCATGCCCGCGGGCTGCGTGGCGAATGCCGTCAGCCTGCTGGCGGACGGGCGGGTTCAAACCACCCGACACAAACTGCTGCTGCCCAATTACGATGTGTTCGACGAGCGGCGATACTTTCGGCCGGCAGAGCAGATCACCCCGATCCCGTTTCGCGGACGGCAGCTGGGCGTACACATCTGCGAGGATGCGTGGTGGGGCGAACCGGGCACATTCCACGAGTCGGATCCGTATCACGCGGGAGATCCCGTGGCGATGCTGGCCGCCGCCGGTGCCGATGTGCTGATCAACCTGTCCGCCAGTCCGTACGAACGGAACAAACGGGACCGGCGACTGCGGATTCTGCGGGACCACGTGCTGCAGCACCGGCTGGCCTGCGTCTTTGTCAATCAGACAGGCGGAAACGACGACCTGGTCTTCGACGGGAACAGCTTCGTCTTCAGCCCGGCTGGTGAACTCGTGGCGCTGCTGCCCGCATTTGAGACTGGCCAGCAGGTAATCGACCTCGCGCAGCTGCCCGGCCCGGTCACTCCTCCCGACCGCCCGGAAGTCGCCGGTTTGCTCGACGCGCTGGAACTGGGGCTGAAGGACTACATGCGGCGGTGCGGGTTCACCGAATGCGTGCTGGGCCTGTCCGGCGGAATCGACAGTGCCCTGGCAGCCGCCATTGCGGCCCGGGCCATCGGGCCGGAGAAGGTTCACTGCCTGCTGATGCCCAGCCGCTACAGCACCGATCACAGCGTGAACGATGCCCGCCGGATGGCCGAGACCGTGGGCATGCCGTATGAAATCGTGCCGATCGACGCGATTCACCGGGCCTACGAAGGCACCGAGGTGATTGCTGAAGACCTCAGCTCGCAGCCGGGCGGCCTGGCCGACCAGAATCTGCAGGCCCGGATTCGCGGGGCGATGGTAATGGTCCGCAGTAACCGGCACGGCTGGCTGCCCCTGGCCACCGGCAACAAGAGCGAACTGGCCATGGGCTACTGCACATTGTACGGCGACATGGCGGGCGGGTTCGCCGTGCTGAGCGACGTATATAAACGGGACGTGTACGCCATGTCCCGACTGATCAATACCACGGCTGGCCGGGAACTGATTCCGGAAAACATCCTCACCAAAGCCCCCAGTGCCGAGCTGGCTCCCAACCAGTTCGACCAGGATGTGCTGCCCGAATACGACCTGCTGGATGCGATTCTGGAAGGGCTGATCGAACGGGAAGAATCGGTAGTCAGCCTCAGCCGGAAGTTCCCGGCAGACGTGGTGCAGGATGTGGCCCGCCGGCTGGACCGCAACGAGTTCAAAAGACGGCAGCTGCCCCCGGGCATCAAACTGTCACAGCGGGCCTTCGGCAGCGGACGACGAATGCCGATCGCCGCCCGCCTGGATGCCAGCCTGTATCGAACCGAAGACTGAGCAGGTCGCCGTGTGCCATGCCCATTGCCGCGTCAGCAGGATGGGCATGTGCGTGAGCCACGGGTCGGACGTGACCGGTAGAAAGAATGCCCACACAGGCGTGGAGCATGCCACCCGGCCACATTCCACGAACCACGGGTGGCACGTCCCGGAGGGACGACGGGTGGCACGTCCCGGAGGGACGACGGGCGTGGTCTGCTCTATTACAGGGTGGCTGAATTCCACTTCAGGCTGATTGCTCCTGTGCATCCGCCAGCAGGCCACCGGCGCGGGCTTCAGCGGAAGTCAGCCGGGTGACGTCCGGAAATTCCGCCAGGCCCCGTTCGTCGCTCAGGGGAACGTCGCGAACGAGGAACAGCTTCAGGCTGCAGCCAGCCTCCTGAATCAGCCGGCAGAAGTCGCGGCGGGTCTGGTCGAAATCGAGGAACACACAGACTGCCGTGGAAATATTCTGCAGTTCATCGGCCACGGCGGGGGCAATGGTTTCAAACGGATTGTCTCCGCAGCGATCGACGCAGGCCAGAATTTCCAGCACGTTTTCCAGATGGGCCAGATGCCTTCCGGAGCGGAACACGTACAGCTGCGGCCCGGCAGCAAACAGGTCGATCAGAAATTCACCATTACTCAAGGCTGCGGCGATGGAAGATGACAGACTGATGGCACCTTCCAGCTCGGGGTCGGCCCGGCGGTCTGCATCCTGACCGAATCGCAGAAGGCCATCGTCTGTCATCCCGAACGGCCAGCGAACCTCTTTCATCCGCAGGGGACGATCGGCCAGGCGGGAGGCCAGCCCGAATACGGGCACTTCCGGCCGCCAGGTATCGAGAATCAGCGCGATCCGGCAGTAGTATTCCTGCTGGTACTCCCGCACGATCGGTCGTCCCAGCCGGGCCCAGGCCCGCACATCAAACCGGCGGGCCGGCTCTCCGGACAGATACTCCCGGCTGCCGATGTACTCCGGCGAATCGCCCACGCTGGACGTCAGTGCCACACCGCCCGGCTGATGCCGCTGCCCGACGGGAAGCTCGAGGTCAGTCAGGGGAGTAAAGGCCGGCAGCACCAGCAGGCTGCCGGCGGGCACCCGCACCCGACCGAAACGGGCCAGGTTCAGCGGAAAGGTGGTATGCGGTCGCACATCGGGCAGCTCATACAGCCCGCGAACCGATGTTTCCAGTTCCAGCGGCAGGCGCACCTCTTCGCCCGGTCGGAGCCGGCGGATCATGCAGTCGGCGGAAATGAGTTTCAGGTTCGGCGGCAGCCCCGGCATGGCCAGCATCACATCCCACGCCGGCCAGCGGGACAGATTCCGCAAAGTCACAGTGCCCCGCGCGGTTTCTCCCGCAGTCACCTGACGGGGCAGTTCCAGCGTGGCCTCCACCCGGGGACGGCAGATCAGACCCGCCACCCAGCACAGGCAGTACAGCACCAGCAGTGCAAAAAACAGGCGGTACACGGGAATCATCACCGTGATGGCCCCCAGGCCCGACAGCAGAATTCCCGTCAGCACGGCCAGGCCTGCTGGCGTCGTGCGGAATTTCCACAGGTCGAACACCTGCCGCGGGACGATCAGCGGATCACTCAGCATGGCGACTGTTTCCCGTGGAAACGGGTCTTCAGGGAAAAGACGATGATCTGCGGCCGCAGACACCCGCCTGTCATACAGGCACGTCCGTCCGGGCAATCGCGTCCTGCACAATCTCTTCCCGGGTGACCGACGAATAACGGGAGCGGGGGGTCATGATGATCCGGTGCGGCAGCACATGCAGGGCCAGTTTCCGCACATCATCCGGCAGAACGAAATCCCGGCCGGCCAGAAAGGCTCCCGCCTGCGCTGCCCGGAACAGCATCAGCGAACCCCGCGGGCTGACTCCCAGCCGCAGCCGGGAATCCTCCCGGGTGTGCTGCACAATCTGCACCAGGTATTTTGATACGGCCGGATCGACATGCACCTGCCGCACCTGCTGCTGCAGCGCGAGTACATCCTCGCGGGAGAGCACAGCAGTGAGATCGTCCAGCGGATGTGTCTCGGCCTGGGCCTGAAGAATCTCGACTTCGGTGGCCACATCAGGGTAACCGGGATGCAGCCGCATCAGAAACCGGTCGAGCTGGGCTTCCGGCAGCGGGTACGTTCCGTGAAAATCTACAGGATTCTGTGTCGCCAGCACGAGAAACGGCGCGGGCAGAACATGACGAACACCATCAATCGTCGCGTGCGATTCGCTCATGGCCTCCAGCAGGGCCGACTGCGTTCGGGGAGAGGCCCGGTTGATTTCATCGGCCAGCAGCACGCTGCAGAAGATCGGCCCTTTCCGAAAGCGGAAAGAGCCATCGGCCGGGTTGTAGATCGATGAACCCAGAATATCGCCCGGCAGCAGATCGGGGGTGAACTGAATCCGCTGGAACTCCAGAGCCACAGAAGCCGCCAGCGCACGGGCGAGGGTCGTCTTGCCCACACCCGGCACGTCTTCCATCAGCACCGAACCGCCAGCCAGAAAGGCGGTCACCAGCAGCTCGAGGGTTGCGGGCTTCCCGCGAATCACGCGTTCCAGGTTCCCCACCAGCAGGCGCAGCCGCTCGCGGGGCGGGGATGAAGAGCCTGGTGATTCGTCCTCCGGGGTGGGCGTCATCTGCTGCTCGCTGTCTGTCGAATGAAACCTGCTCTGTGCACCTGCCTGGTGCAGCTGTCTGAATCTGAAAGCCCGCTTTCAGCCGGTGCCCCGGTGCGGGGTTCGCTCCGGGGAACGCTTCGCCCGCCGGGCCGCTCAAGCTTCCGGCGCAAACGGCACAGTCTCCAGCACGGTGTACCGGGGACCGTCGGGCTGAAGCACCGACTGATAGAGTACCACCTGCTCGGCCAGCATGCTCCCGTAACTGGTCTCGCTGTGCTGCTCAAGCAGGTCAAAGACGGATTGTGGCGGCCGGTTGCGAATGCGGGCGAGGGTCAGGTGCGGATAAAACGGGAGCCGCTCGGCCGGAAACCCCAGAGCGGCCAGCAGTGGTTCCAGCCGGGCGACGATCTCCTGCAGGGGGTCCGCGTCGTGAACTCCGACCCACAGGACCGAAGGCCGCTTCGCATTGGGGAACGCGCCGATTCCCTCGAAACGCAATCGGAACGGGGGACAGGAAGACGCCGCTTCCCGCAGGGCTTCGCCCAGGGCGGGCAGCAGCTCAGTCCGCGTGTCGCCCAGAAAACGCAATGTGATATGCGCCGCCTGCGGACGTACGGCCCGCACTGCCCGGCCCAGGCCGGTCACAGCCTGCAGCTGCGCCAGCAGCGGTGGCGACAGTTCCACAGGCACGGCGAAGAACGTCCGCACGAGTTCCGGAGGGGCAGCTCCGGCTCCGTCAGCCGAGGGAGCGGAAGCTGACCGGTCGTCAGATCCTGCAGCGGGGGAACCGGTCATGGGCATTCTCCGCTCAGCGTCGATCCGGCCGTTCCTCCGCAGGGTTGCGGGACCGGCAGGAATGTGTCGGGGTCGAGCAGACCGTTCCCGCAGGCGGGCAGGCCTCAGGCGGTCTGAGAGGCATCTTCCGGGCGGACCATCGACAGCGAGACCCGCCGGCGATCACGGTCCACCCCGATGACCCACACGGTCACCCGGTCGCCCACGGAAACCAGTTCGTGGGGCGAACGAACAAAATCGGCCGACAGCTGGCTGATATGGACCAGCCCGCTGTCCTTCAGCCCCACATCGACAAAGGCCCCGAAGTCGACCACATTCAGTACGGTGCCGGCCAGCTCCATGCCGATCTCCAGATCCTCCAGCTTGAGGACGCCTTTGCGGAACAGCGGTTCGGGCAGTTCCACGCGGGGATCGAGACCGGGGCGGAGCAGGGCATCGAGCATGTCCTTGAAAGTCGGCCCGCCCAGGTCGAGTTCGGCCGCTGTCTGTTTGACATCGAGCGAACGGACAGCCTCCTGCAGTGTACCGGCGTCCGCGGAGCTGGCCGTCAGCACCGCCGGGTCAATCTGCAGCCGCTGCAGCAGTTTCCGGGCTGCCGGGTAGGACTCCGGATGAATCCAGGTGCAGTCGAGGGGTTCTTCGCTGTTGCGGATCTTCAGAAAACCGGCCGACTGCGTAAACGTGGCCTCGCCGATTCCCGGCACTTCGCGCAGCTGTTTTCTGCTCTGAAAGCTGCCATGCTCCTTCCGCCACTCCACCACCCGGCGGGCAATCAGCTGGTTGAAACCGGAGACGTGTTTCAGCAGGGACACGCTGGCCGTGTTGACATCCACCCCGACAAAGTTGACGCAGGATTCGATGACTTCGCTCAGCTGATTCCGCAGCCGCCGTTCGCTCAGGTCGTGCTGATACATGCCGACCCCCAGATGCTGCGGGTCGATCTTCACCAGCTCGCTGAGGGGATCCTGCAGTCGGCGGCCGATGGAAATCGTGCCCCGGACGGTCGCATCGGATTCCGGAAATTCCTCGCGGGCGGCGGGACTGGTGGAATACACGCTGGCCCCGGCCTCGTTCACGATGACGTAGGCTGCATCGGGCCTTTTCTCGGAAATGACCTCCGCCACCATTTCCTCTGTTTCGCGGCAGGCGGTTCCGTTGCCAATGGCGATCAGCCGGCACTCGTATTTTTCCAGCAGACTGGCAATCTGTTCGCGGGCGGCGGCCCGCTTTTCGACGGAGCCGGTCACATGCGTCAGGCCGGTTTCCAGCGGGTTGCCGAGTTCATCGAGCACCGCCAGCTTGCAGCCGGTGCGGAAACCGGGATCGATCGCCAGCACGCGACGATCCCGCAGGGGCGGCTGGAGCAGCAGATTCCGCAGGTTGCGGGCGAACACAGACACCGCGTGCGTTTCGGCCTGTTCGTTGAGTTCGCGACGGATCTCGCGTTCCAGGCTGGGCTGAATCAGCCGGGAGATGGCATCGGTGGCGCACTCTTCAATGAAGCTGCCGAAGCGATGATCGGGAGTCCGCAGCTGCATCACGACGGAGACCTTTGCCCGCTCGTCATCCCAGCGAAAGCGGACTTTCAGAGCACCGGCCTTTTCTCCGCGATTGATGGCCAGCACGCGGTGGGGGGGCGTCTTGCGGACGGATTCGTCGTAGTCGAAGTAGTCGCGAAATTCCTGGCCTTCCTCTTTCCCCTTCTTCGTGGCCCGCACTTCCAGCTGACCACTCTGCCGGGCCACCCGGCGGCAGACACTGCGGATCTCCGGGTCGTCGCCGATTCGCTCGGCGATAATATCGTGCACCCCGCGCAGCACGTGGTCGGCCGTTTCGAGTTCCCGGGCGGGATCGACCAGCGCAGCCGCCTCGGCCTCGAGATCGGCCAGCTGCGGGTCTCCCTGCCACACGCGGTCGGCGAGGGGGCCCAGCCCACGCTGGCGGGCCTGTTCGGCCCGGGATGTCCGCTTCGGCCGAAACGGCAGGTACAGGTCTTCCAGCCGCTTGAGTGAATCGGCCTGTTCGATCGAGGCGCGGAGTTCGGCGGTCAGTTTTCCCTGCGATTCGATCAGCCGCAGAATGGCCGAGGCCCGTTCGGACAGCTGCCGCTGCGCCGCTGCCATGTCGCGAATCTGGCGGATCTGTTCTTCATCGAGATTGCCCGTGCGCTCCTTCCGATACCGGGTGATGAACGGCACCGTGTTTCCGTCATCGAGCAGAGCGACGCAGCCGGCAACATGTTCTGGCCGCAGCTTCAGATTCTTCGCGATGACCTGGCAATCGACCGTCACTGCGGCTCCCCCATCCTGATGCATCATCCGTCCGCTGGCTGCGAAACGTCCGTTTCTCGAAAGCAGGCCAGCTTCCTCTGCTGAAATCTCAAACTGGATGTTAACGAAATGACAGGTCGCGCGGAACGCAACGGGAGCAACGCCAGCCTGACCGGCACAGAATGCCGAACCGGGCAGCCTGCCTGGTCGGCATCACCCGCAGCCGGAACGTGCCACTTTTCTGAAAGGCGGCAGAATCCGCGCGGAAAATTTGCCGGCGGGCAGTCCGCGTGACGGCGGCAACGCCTCTGCGGACCGACTGGCAGTTCCCGCCATATTTCCCAGTGAAAACAGGCCGCGCCTGCTGCCTGCGGCAGGGTTTGCCACTGGCCGGAAGGCCGGACCGGGACAGTCCGCATGGCAGGCAGTTCCTGCCTCTTCGCGGGAGGCGGAATCTGCCGCAATGCATGATATTTCCAGTAGTTAGAACACGCCGCCAGATGAACCATCCCGCCCTGTCGCTGCAACCGGAACTTTCGATGAAGACGGCCACCACCCGAGGCCGATACATCGAGGGAGGCTGTTCGAGGCTGGATGCCTGAGACACCAGCCATCAGCAGGATTGCAGCCCGCACCGATGCAACACGGAAGGAACAGCGATGCGTCCACGACTTCGTCTCTTCACCGGTGAAGACACAGCCGTCTGCAGTGAACCCAATGTGACTGTCCGGCTGAGCGAGATCAGCCAGGTTCTGGCCGACGCCGTCAACTGGGATCGTACCTGGCTGAGTGACTTCGCCGACGATGAGATTCAGATCTCGTCTGATCTGTATGAAATCCTTTCGGCCTGCCGGCACCTGCGGCCCAGCGCCTGACAGGACGGCCCTGCCGACAGACGAGTTGCCTGAAGCGGGACTCCCGGCCATCAGCTGCCAGTTCTGGTGTGGCCGAAGTCAGCGGGCGATCAGCAGGTTCTCCGCCTGGTCTGTCGCCCGAAGCCGCAGTGCGGCGGAGGCCGGTCGACCAGCATCCGTTGTCTGCGGGAATGCGGCAGCCGTCCGAATATTCGCACCTCAGAATTCCGCGCACCGGGCACCACGGCCCGCAGGGTGAGAGCGTCCATGAGCGAGAACACACCGACCTCAGTTCCTCAGCCGCATTCCGGGCCGGCTGCCGCTCTGCCGAAGTTTGTGATTAATGCCGAAGGCGAGCTGTACGGTGAGGACACGCCCGAAAACCGGGAACTGGTGCGCCGCGTGCATGCCTGTGTGAATGCCTGCGAAGGGATCTCCACGGAAGAACTGGAACAGGGCGTGGTGCAGGACATGCGACGGGTCATCAGTGAAGTCATTCCCGTGCTGCGGCACCGTGAAGACCCGGCGGCACCCGGCGGCCCGGTTCAGATCTCCGCCCGGCCCGATGCGGATTCGCACCGCCGTGCCGTGTGATGTTCATTTCGGGTGATCCCGGTCCACTGCAATCGCCCTCCACTTTCTGCTGCGGCTGAGACCGCCGGCAGACCAGTTTCCCGTCGTGCGGCGGGTCGCGGCGTTCAGCTGGTGGGAATTCCACAGCATGCCGCTGAGGAACGGATTTCCGGACCGGCACTGAACCTGAACCTGAACCTGACAGACGGTAGATCTCTGCGGCACTGACTGATGCCTGCCCGATCCCGCTGCCAGCCCTGCTGCGCTGCCGAACTCAGTTCCGCAGCCAACCTCTGGCCTCTGGCCTGGCAGATTCAGCCTGCTACAATGCCGTGATGAGGCTTTGTCTACCCTGGCATGGTCCCCGCAGCAGACTGCGGCAGCCTTCCGGGAAACCGGCCCGGGGCCACCAGACTGCCAGCGCTCCCGATACCCCTTCAGATATGTCGCGGAAGCGCGTTGCCGAAACGGGCGACGGGCGGTTTCTGAACAGTTCTGGAAGTTGCTGCGATGGCGGAATCCGCAGATTCACCGGAACTGCCCCTGCACGGTCTGCCCGCTGCGCGGGGACGGGGTGCCCGGGGGAACCCGGCCAATCGGTTCCTGCAGGTGCGGGCCGAACCCGATTTCGAACACTTCGAGCACGATGCGGAGTTCTTCGAGGAACTGCGCTCGGTCACCACGCAGTATCTGGCCGACAGTTCGAAGAGCATCCTCAGCGAGAACAGCAGCCCGGACCTGCCGTTCCGCTGGAGCCTGAACCCGTATCGTGGCTGCCTGCACGGGTGCAGTTACTGCTATTTGCCCGGCCGACGCACGAGTATTACGGGCTGGGTGCCGGGGTCGATTTTGAGTCAAAGGTGTTCGTCAGGGAACAGGCACCGCAACTGTTTCGCGATGCACTGGCCAGCCGCCGCTGGGTGCCCGAACCGGTCATGATTTCCGGTGTGACCGACTGCTATCAGCCGGCGGAGCGTACCTTTCAGCTGACACGGCAGTGCCTGGAAGTGGCTCTGGAAGCCCGGCAGCCAGTGGCCCTGGTGACGAAGAATGCGCTGATTACCCGGGATCTCGACCTGCTGGAGCAGCTGGCCGCCCGGAATCTGGTGCGTGCCGCGATCAGCCTGACCACGCTCGACCCGCAACTGCGAAAGGTGCTGGAACCCCGAACCAGCAGCCCGCAGGCCCGGCTGACAGCCATTTCCCGCCTGCAGGCCGCAGGTGTGCCCGTGCGGGTGATGGTGGCTCCCGTGATACCCGGGCTGAATGATTCCGAGATTCCGGCCATTCTGCAGGCAGCGGCAGAGCACGGGGCCACCACCGCTGCGTGGATCCTGCTGCGGCTGCCGCTGGCAGTGAAGCCGGTGTTTGTCGAATGGCTGGAACGTACTCAGCCGTTGAAAAAAGCCCGCATCGAATCGCTGATTCGCTCCACCCGTCAGGGCGGCATGAATGAATCGCAGTTCGGCCAGCGAATGCGGGGCTCGGGCGAGTTCGCGGAGCAGCTCGGCCAGACGTTTCGCGTCTTTGCCAGAAAATATAATCTGGCGGGGCAGTCACCTCCGCTGAACTGCGACGACTTCCGTCC
>JAGQPV010000318.1 GCA_020426545.1 Planctomycetaceae bacterium | reverse complement strand
GTGATAAAGGGCACGCCGGCTTCCACCAGCCGCCGGCCCAGCAGAGCCCGCTGACCAAACGAGGTGCGGGTGTAGCGTTCCCGCACGGAATCCGGTTCCTGATGGATATCGAATGCTTCCTGAGCGGGGCGGGAGGTCACCAGTTCGAGGCCCTGACGGTAGTTGTCGTCCAGGCTGGGAACCGGATCGCCAGCGGCTTCACTGTCGATCCGCTTGAGGCGGTCGACCATCTGCCGCAGATCCGTCCGGCGATCGAAGCGGCCAGCCGTCAGGCCGGCGGGCAGAGCCACATCCCGCACGCGGAAACTGCCGCTGTTGGGATCATCCGGCACCACGAACGGAGCGTGCTTTGCGCCCAGGAAGTTCGGACCGCCGGAACGCGACATCCGCGGGATGGAGAAATACGCCGGCAGACCGTTGGAGGTGCCCCGCTCATGCGACACCACCGAGCCAAAGCTGGGATGGAAGCTGACAAACGCACCGCAGCCCACGGGGATCCGCGGAGGAGCACCGGTCATCATGTAGTGGTTGCCGGCCCCGTGGTTGCCCTGGTTATGCCTGATGGAGCGGATCACCGAGAACCGATCGGACAGCTGCGACAGCTTCTCCAGGTGCTGGGAGAAACTCACCCCGGCCGTGCGGGTCGGAATGGGTTCAAACTCACCCCGAATCTCCACCGGAGCCTGAGGTTTCGGATCGAAGGTCTCGTAGTGGGTGGGGCCACCATCGAGCCAGATCAGAATGCAGCTCTTCGCGGCTGGTTCTCCGGCGGAACGGTCAGCCACCGCGGATTCTGACCGCAGCCGCATGCCTTCCACCAGACCAGTGCCCAGGAATGCCGTCAGCCCGAACTGCAGGCAGTTCCGGCGGGTGAATCCTTCACAGTTGCGATAGCGGTCCATGTGGCTGGCCTCCTCAGTTGAGAGAATTATGTTTCGCCTCCGGAGAGCAGACTGTTGATCTGCTTATCGGCGGCCTGCTGTCAGAACGTCTGAATCCATTTCGCACATCACGCGGCCTGCGGCCTGTTTCCGGATGAAGCCATCCGGCGACTGCGGGCGAAATCTGTCCCGTTCAGCCGGCTGGAGCGAGCCAGAAGCCCCTCCAGCTGCGGCAGTCAGTCTTCAAATACGAACTCCGGAGTATTCAGCAGCGCCCACATCAGGTCTTCCGTGGCCTGGCGGCGTGTCATTCCTTCTTCGGCAAATACCTGCAGCCCGATCTTTACTTCTTCCGGGTCGGGGTCGCGGGAATAGGCCAGCAGGTACAGTTCCGCGATGATCTGTTCCGGTGTTTTGTCGCTGGCAGCCAGTGTGGCGGCTGTTCCACTGTCGCTGGTCACTTTGCGATACAGCGTTTCCGCATTCATCAGGTGCAGAGCCTGCACTACGGTCGTTTCTGTTGTTCGCTCGCAAGGCGGATCCTGGTTGGGGTCGGGCCGGCCGAATGCATCCAGGAACAGCGAGTCAATCCGGTGCGTCCAGATCTGCCGGGCATTGGAACCCGGCGGCATGGCGGCGTAGTTTTCCGGTACTCCAGTAACCGCAATCACGGAATCCTGCAGCACTTCGGCCCGCAGGCGGGTGCGGTAATGCCGTGAGTAGTTCCGGGTATCCACCACGTTTCTGTCACTGGGCAGCGAACTGAGCCCGTACACATGGGACGTTGCAATCCGTCGGATCAGCTGCTTCAGGTCAAAGCCGTTCTCGGCGAGGTCATTCCCGAGGGCTTCCAGCAGTGGCCCGTTGGAAGGAGGGTTGGTGGCCCGCAGGTCATCGACGGGTTCCACCAGTCCGCGTCCCATCATGTCGGCCCACACCCGGTTGGCCGCCACCTGCAGGAAGTACGGGTTATCGGCCGAGGCAATCCAGTCGGCCAGGATGACGCGCGGGTCCTCTTCAGTCGTAACTTCCGGGGCTTCTCCAAACAGCGGCCGGGGTGGAAGAACCTCACCCGTCAGCGGGTGCTTCACATCCCCCGTCGTGCCCGAATAGATGAATTCCTCAGAGCCGGAAATCGGCGGGGACAGGCCCGTCCCCTTGCGTTTGATCCGGGCGAAGTAAGCCGCAAAACTGTAGAAATCATCCTGCCCCCACACCTCGAACGGGTGGTGGTGACACTTGGCGCATTCCAGTCGAATTCCCAGGAACAGCTGGCTGACAATCGTGGTCAGTTCATCGGGCGAACGACGATCACGGTACAGGTTCGTGGCCCCGTTCCGCCAGGTTCCGCCACTGGCCGAAATCAGTTCCTTCACGAACTGGTCGTACGGCATGTTCTGACGGAAGGCATCCCGGATCCAGGCGTCATAATTCAGGACGGATTTAATTCCCACCCGGTAGGCATTCGGGCGGAGCAGGTCGGCCCAGCGGTTAGCCTGATGATCGGCGAATTCGGGGTCGTCCAGCAGACGGTCAACCAGCTTTTCGCGGCGGTCCGGCGAGCTATCCGCCAGAAACTCGCGGGTCTCCTCGGGAGTGGGCACCCGGCCGATGATGTCCACCGTGGCCCGACGGATGAAAGTGGAATCCTCAGCGGGAGCAGACGGCGTCAGGCCGAGCCGTTCCAGCTTCTGCCACACCAGCCCGTCGATGTAATTCTTCCGGGGAAGCTCGGCATAGAACGAAGCAGGGACTTCGCCCGGCAGAGGGACGGGCACACGGCACACGGCGATCATGCCCATGTAACGTGCCATGACGGCGGCTTCGCCCACGATCATCCCGGCGGAAATCAGCCCGTTGTCATCGACTGCGGCGATTGAACTTTCATTGGACTGATACTGGGCCAGGCGGGTCACATCCTGCGTGGTGCCATCGGAATAATGGGCGGTGACAGCCAGCTGCTGCAGCTCTCCATCCCGCATGATGCGTTCCGCCGGTTCAACCGTCACCGAAGTCAGTTCGGGAGTGCCAGGCTGACTGCGGGGCGTGCCGGAGGAAATCCAGCTGAGCATGACATTCCAGGCGGCATCGCCGATCTCTGCCCGTTTTCCGCCACCATGCGGCACGCGGGCCACCATTTTCTGCAGCAGCAGGCTTTCGACGGGGGCCGTGGGAAAGACCCGCCGGCCGCGGGCTTCACGTGTGAGTGCGTTGAAATCAAATTCGTCATCGAAACCCAGCAGAGACAGCTGGAACCCGTTCTGCCCGCGGGCCTTCCCGTGGCAGGCTCCCTGGTTGCAGCCCAGCCGGGTGAACAGCGGGATGATATCGCGTTTGAAATCGACAGCCGGCAACTGAGCCGAACCGATGACTTCGACCACGGCTCGGGCCTGATGCGGACCAGCTTCGACCACAATCACAGCTTTCCCGTCGGAGACGGGCTGCACCAGACCATCGCTGGTCACGGTCGCAATCTCAGGCTGCTCGGAACGCCACTGCGTCTGGCGTGTCAGGTCCACCTGCCGCTGAGACATGGTGCCCGTGGCCAGCAACTGCCAGGCCGCATTGGGGCCGCGCAACTGCACCGTCTCAGGGGTCAGCACCAGGGCGGAGACCTGCTGCAGATCGACCACAGACCCATCGCTCTTCCCGGAAGCCGCCGGTTCGGCAGCGAGGGAAACACCGGCACCTGCCAGCAGCAGGGCCACCACGGTCAGTTGAATACGATAAATGTTCATATCCTGCCCTGTCAGGGCTGTGGGGGCTGGGAATTGTCCGGTCAGTCTGCACTTGCCTGAACCGTCTGAACTGCTCAGGGCCTGCAGTACGGAAAAGGACAGTCTCCGGGCGGTCTGTGGTGGGGTCGCATGGGGCTGGCCCGCAGTCAGTCTGAATGGCTCAAACTGCCTGCGGGAGAAATCCTGGCAGGGGGGCGAGACGCTGCACACGCCGCTCAGACAGAGGTTCCGCAACCTGCCTGGCGAGTGTGTTCCCGCTTCCCTGTTCAGAATCTATTCAGATTCAAACAGGATCTCACCCATCAGTATAGATCGATCCGGCCGGCTTCGCCACACCACAGAAGCCGGATCCGTTGGAACAGGCAGGAATTGCGTTCAGGGTCATCGAGGGCGACATTGCCGCTGGCGGGAGAAATTCCGCGGTCAGAATGCTCCGAAACCGCCAGAATTCCCGCCGCAGGCCCGGTGGTACCACGTCCGCGGTTTCTTCCGGTGTGGTCGGCCTCTCAAAAACTTACAAACCCGTTTCCAGCAGAGGCCGCTCGGCCTGGGCGAGCGGAACCACCAGCCGCCAGGTCTGCGAATTTTCACTGGACACTGTGGAAGTGTTCGCTGCTGCGGAAAAAGCATCCTGCTGAGAAGCCGGATTTCCGCCCGAAGCAAGGCCGACCGTCACTTCCACAGCCAGGGGCAGACGTCCCAGTTCGACACTGTTCCACACGTCAAACCACTCCTGACCGTCAAAATACCGAAAACCGAGCGAAACGACCTCCGGTGCCAGCACGCGGGAGCGGGTTGCCAGAGCCTGCAGATCGCCTGTGGCATCGGCTGACTGCATTACCAGCCGGTCGCCATCCAGCCGGGCCAGCCCCAGCACACCGGAACCGCTGACGTCCTCCACCAGACCGGAAGACAGCGCCTGATCAGCCGCCGCGCCGGCGAGTCCTCCCGCCCCCTGAGCAGCCAGAAACCAGGCCACCGATCGCAGATCGCTCCCCGGCTCCACCGGAGCGGCACTTGCGGACACGGCGCCGAAGGCTCCCGCATTTCCGGCTGCGGCGGCCGTTTCAGCTCGCAGCGGGCGGCTCAGATGCAGAACCAGCTGAGTGGCATCTCCCACAATGCCCGTACTGGAGGACTGCAGCCCGTCGGACGGCTGCTGCACCTGGATCGACATTTCCTGCGATTCCAAAACCTCTTCGTCCGCGAAGCCTTCGTCAGCAGCCTGTCCCCCGGCCTCTTCTTCTGATGCTTCCGGTGGGGCGGCAAAGGTCACCGAACGCAGATCGAGTTCGATCAGCCGCAGTACCGCCCGCACGACCTGAGACTGCTCCGTGCGCTCCCGGCCAGCTAACAGCGTACGGGCGTACAAGGTGATTGCTCCGGAAACCGCCAGCATCAGCACGGCCGTCAGCCCCAGAGCCAGCAGCACCTCCACCAGGGTAAATCCGCTACGGGGGCGAACGGACGCCGTCCCGCGTAACATACTGGAATACCATACCTTATGGAGACCATTCCGCGCTGTTGATGATTCTGGGACGGAACTGCTCACAGACCACCTCCCACCGTCGTCGAACCACCTGCGGCCGCCGTTTCCGCCGCGGCTGCCGCGTCGGCCAGCACGGCCGGGTCCTGCATCCACTGCGTCAGCGAGTACTGGTGATTGATGGTCCCACTGGCACTGCTGTGTGACACTGTCACTGTGATCGCGATCAGTTCTTCCAGCGGTCCGCCCGTCAATGCCGCCGACCAGGTCCACCGGCCATCGCCATCCGGCAGAGCCTGATTATCGACCGACTGCAGGGGAAGCACTCCGGCCCGAATTTCCGCCAGACGGCTGCGGCACAGCAGAATCGCGTCGGACCGCAACTGCGCATCGAGAGCGGCCCGACTGCCGTTGGACAGCATCTGCCCCAGGACCAGCATGGCCCCCAGCAGAATCACGACCGCCAGCACGACTTCGTACAATGTCAGCCCGCGAGGTCGCTCCGCACGCGAACAACTTCGCCGGAGAACTCGCTCCCGCAGCTGGCTGAATTGTCTGCCGGTCGATCTCGGCCGCATTACTGGTTCCCCACGCGCTGCTGCCAGGCGGCGAACTCCGCTGCCAGCTTCTGGACACGTTCAGGATACCTGCTCGCCAGGTCCCTGGCTTCCACAGGATCGTGTTCCAGGTCAAACAATTGCCAGTTTCCGCCGGTTCGCGGGCGAATCGCTTTCCACGGTCCCATCCGCACGACCTGATCGCGTGGGACGCTCCAGCACAGCACCTCGTGCCCCTTCCACGGTTCTCCCCGCAGCACCGGCAGCAGACTGCGGCCTTCCATGGGGATCAGCTGCCGGCCATCCAGGTCCGCCGGATACTCCGCCCCGGCCACATCGAGGCAGGTGGCGGTCAGGTCCATTACATGGCCCGCCGCATCGGTGAGACCAGGTTCCGTCCCCATCACAGCCGGCCACCGCACAATCAGCGGAGTGCGGATGCCGCCCTCGTAACCGCTCATTTTGGTGCTTCTCAGTGGCGTATTACTCAAGGTGGCCCAGGCCATTCCGTACCCGGCGAATGTCTCCGGCCCGCCCGGCAACAGATCGGGGCCGCTGCCACCATTCACCGGTACGCCGTCCAGCCGGAACCGGGGCTGTTTCTTCTGTGCCGCATCATTCTCGGCGAGCCGCGAAAAACCAAATCCCGACCTTGAAGGACGCAGGCCACCATCCGGCGCGGCCCCATTGTCCGACAGAAACATCACCAGAGTATTCTCGGCAATTCCTGCCTCATCGATGGCCTGCAGCAGCTGGGCTGCTCCGCGGTCAATGGCCTCCACCTGGGCGGCATACACGGCCATCCGTTCCTGCTGCCAGGTCAGATGGGGATCGTCGGGTGAGACAACCAGCCCTTTCGGCGGTTCCGGGAGTTTCATTTCCGCAGGAAACAGCCCGCTTTCCTGCTGTGCGGTGAAACGCCGTTCGCGAAGAGTCTTCCAGTCGGCCTGCTGATACAGGGGCCTTGCCCGATCCACTTCTTCTGGACGGGCATGCAGCGGCCAGTGCGGCGCGATGTGTGCCACATACAGGAAAAACGGCTTCTCCTGGCTGGCAGCTTCTTTCAGGAATTTTAACGAGTACTCATTAATGGCATCAGTCAGATAAAAATCGTCCGGCACCTGCCATCTTTCGCGATCCAGGTAGTACAGATTGCCAACCACTTCATCAAAATAACTGATCTTCGACTGACACATTGGCCCGAAGAAGCGGTCGAACCCCCGATCGCAGGCCGAATCCCGCCCCTGCCACTTGCCGGTCATCATCGTCCGGTAGCCGGCCCGCTGCAGGAGT
>JAGQPV010000317.1 GCA_020426545.1 Planctomycetaceae bacterium | reverse complement strand
GTCGCGCGGGATATTGCGCAGGTGGTCGGCGCGCGGACGCAGGCTTCGGGCTGGCTGCACGGCAATGGGCATGTCGTCACGTGGGCCATCGGGCATCTGGTGGGGTTGCCCCAGCCACACCAGATCAATCCCGCGTGGAAGGCGTGGCGGGCTGAATCGCTGCCAATGCTGCCCGAAGAGTGGCCACTTACCGTGCTCGAATCCACGGAAGAACAGTTCCGTACGGTCAAATCGCTCATCACCGGCCCCGAAGTCGAATATGTGGTATGCGCGACGGACGCGGGACGTGAGGGCGAGCTGATCTTCCGCCTGATTTACGAGGCGGCCGAGTGCCGCAAGCCCGTGCGTCGGCTGTGGATTTCGTCACTCACCCCCGGCGCGATCAGGGCCGGGTTCCAGGCAATGAAGGACGGGGCCACGTACGACTCACTGGCGGCCGCGGCCCGCGGCCGGGTCCAGGCGGACTGGCTGGTCGGATTGAATCTGTCGCGGGCTTACACAATCGCACAGGGCGAGACGCTCTCCGTCGGCAGGGTGCAGACACCGACCCTGTCGATGCTCGTCGAGTGCGAAAAGGAGATCCGCGGGTTCACCCCCGAGGCGTACTGCGAAGTCGTCGGTACGTTCGGCAACCCGTCCTACACGGGCACGTGGTTCAAGTCCGGCGAGGCCCCCTCCAGCGAATCGAGGCGACTCCCGGCCGACGGGCAGGAAGCGCGGGCCATCGTCGACCGTGTGAAACGCGCGGGCACCGCAACGATTGAATCCATGACGCAGAAGGAACGGCGAATGCCGCCCCCGCTGCTTTACGACCTCACGGAACTGCAGCGGCACGCCAACCGTCTGTGGGGGTTCAGTGCGAAGCGGACGCTCGAACTCGCGCAGCAGCTGTATGAGGCCAGGAAACTCCTCAGCTATCCCCGGACGGACAGCAGACATCTGTCGTCGGATGTCGCCGCTACGCTGCCGCAGGTGGTGCAGGCGATCAGGGGTGATTACGAAGAACACATTGCCGAGGGCACGGGAACACGCGCGCTGGGCCGGCGGTTCGTGGACGATGCGAATGTCACGGATCACCATGCAATCATTCCGACCACGACAGACCCGACCCAGGTTTCACTCAGCAGTGATGAACAGCGGATTTACGACCTTGTCTGCCGGCGGTTGCTGGCAGCGTGGCATGACGAACATATCTCGGCGGTGACGACAGTCATTACGGCGGTGACATCGCCCCCGGACCCGCCCGCTGACTGCCTCATCGACCGCTTCCACACGACTGGCACGGCGGTGATTCAGCCGGGATGGAAAGTGCTCGACATCCCGGCACGCGGCAAGGCGGGCCCTGCCAAGGCGGGCCATGCAGGTCATGCAGAGGAACAGCCTCTCCCCGCGAGCCTCGCCAGGAATGCCCCGCAGCCCGTCAGCGATGCTGTCGTGGAGGAGAAGCAGACTCGCCCCCCGAAACGGTTCAACGATGCGACTTTGCTGACGGCAATGGAGACCGCGGGCAAGTCACTCGACGACCAGGAGCTCTCGCGGGCCATGAAGGATTGCGGGCTTGGCACGCCGGCCACCCGCGCGGCGATCATCGAAACGCTGATTGCCCGCGAATATATTGTGCGCGACGGGAAATCGCTGCAGGCCACCGACAAGGGCATCCGGCTGATTGACGCCGTCCACCCCGATGTCCGCAGTCCGGCGATGACCGGCCAGTGGGAGGCCCGGCTGCATGCAATCCACCGGGGCGAGGCGCAGCTGCCGCCATTCATGACGGAGATCGAGAACTATGTCGCCGAGGTGGTCAAGCTCGTCCTCGACGGAAATCGCGCAGCGCCAGCCCCGCAGACAGATAAGCAGACGCACGCCATGACAACCGAGCCATCAGACAACGAAGTTTCACCCCGCCCGCCGCTTTCGCGGGAGATTTCCGAGTTGCTCACCAGCACCTTTGGTCATCCCGGTTTCCGCCCGCACCAGGAGGCCGTCTGCAATGCGGCTCGCGATGGTGAGGATGTCCTGCTGGTGATGCCAACCGGGGCGGGCAAGTCCCTCTGTTACCAGCTTCCGGGGCTGGCGCGCGGCGGGACAACCCTCGTGGTCAGCCCGCTCATCGCATTAATGGAGGATCAGGTTGCAAAGCTCAAGGAACTGGGGCTGCGGGCCGAACGGATCCACTCCGGCCGATCCCGTCTCGATTCGCGTGCCACCTGTCTGGAATACCTTGCCGGCGAGCTCGACTTTCTCTTCATCGCGCCCGAGCGACTGGGGGTGCCGGGCTTCCCCGAATTCCTCGCCCGGAAAAAGCCCACGCTGATCGCCATCGACGAAGCACACTGTATTTCCCAATGGGGGCACGACTTTCGCCCCGACTACCGCATGCTGGGCCAGAGGCTCCCTTCGCTCCGCCCTGCCCCGGTCATCGCGCTGACGGCGACCGCGACGCCCATTGTCCAGCGCGACATCATCGCGCAGCTTGGCCTCAAGTCCGATAACCGCTTCATCCATGGCTTCCGCCGCAGCAACCTCGCCATCGAAGTCGTTGAGGTTCCCCGCCCCGACCGGATGGATGTGATCGGGACGTTACTGGCGGATCCCTCACAGCGGCCGGCGATCGTCTATGCGCCGTCCCGCAGGGACGCTGGCTCGCTTGCCGAGCAACTCAGCGAAGTCATGCCGGCAGCCGCCTACCACGCCGGCATGCCCGCAGCCGATCGCGACCGCGTGCAGACCCTCTTCCTTAGCGGCGAGATCGACGTCATCGTCGCGACTGTCGCCTTCGGCATGGGAATCGACAAGGCCGACGTCCGCACCGTCGCGCACCTCGCCCTGCCTCAGACACTCGAAGGCTACTATCAGGAGATTGGCCGCGCCGGCCGCGACGGCAAGCCGTCCCGCGCCATCCTGCTTCATTCCTTCGGCGACCGTAAAACCAATGAATTCTTCCACCAGAAGAACTACCCGCCGGTCGCGGATCTGAACAGCATATTCCATCAGCTCACAGCCGAGCCGCAGCCGCAGCATGTCCTGCGGGACCGCACGAAGATGGACGCCGACCTGTTTGCGGGTGTCCTGGAGAAACTATGGGTCCACGGCGGCGCGATCATCGATCACGATGAGTCCGTCCGTCGGGGGAACGACACATGGGCCCCGTCCTACGAGGTGCAGGTCTCACACCGGCTCGGGCAGTCCGAGCAGATGGCAGACTTTGCTCAGTCTCACGGCTGCCGCATGGTGCATCTCATCCAGCATTTTGGTGATGAAGAGGATCGTGGCACGCCCTGTGGATTATGTGACACGTGTGCCCCCTCGGACTGCATCGTCCAGACCTTCCGCCCGCCCACCGAGGCGGAAGTCGCCATCCTCCAGTCGACGCTCGACGCGCTCTCACAGCGGAACAGCCAGTCCGTCGGCATGCTGTATCGCGAGCAGGCTGCTGCGATGGAACGCCAGGACTTTGAGACGCTCGTCTCCGCGCTCGTCCGCGCCGAGATCCTCACCACGCACACCGATGTTTTTGAAAAGGACGGCCGGTCCATCTCCTACCGTCGGCTCACGCTGACACGGTACGGAGAGGAGGTCACCGCTGAGACGCTGGCCTCCCTGCAGGTTCCGGTGAAGATGCCCGCCCGGAAAAAGAGCCCGTCTGCGCGTTCCCGTTCCAGAACAGGTTCCCAGTCGAAGTCGCGTTCGAAGAAACGCACTGCGCCGGCCTCGCCGCAAGATGCGAAACTGGAGGCCTCGCTGCGAGCCTGGCGCAAGGAAGAAGCAAAGAAGAACAGCGTGCCCGCGTTCCGCATTATGACCGACAGGACGCTGCTGGGCGTCACAGAGGCACGTCCCCGGAATGAGGCCGCCCTGCTTGCGGTTTACGGAGCCGGGCCTTCGCTGGTGGCGAAGCACGGGGAACAAATCCTGCAGATCGTGCGGGATGCCTGAACCACTCGCCACCGCAGCGCAGCAAGCAGCCGGCCAGGTTGTTCCCCGCAGTCAGTAAATACGGTCTGCGGCGCGCCAGTCCTTCCAGCAGCTGAGATGCTTCGCATTTTTGGACAGTCGAACGCCTTACTCTGGAGGCAGGAAGGAGGGCCGTTCTTCCGTCCGCTGGCGGTGTGGCTGGCGCGTTCCCGGGTGGCGGGGTGATTTCGCTGGGACCGCTCTATCGATGTGACCGCTGCAGGCGGGAACTCGACGCCTGCCAGCAGATGGCGGTTCGCCACTGGTCGCCCGCCTGTCCAGCACCCGCAGTCGATCAGCCTTCACGTGGACGTTTCCCTGCCGGAGATGGAGTCGCGGATTTTCCAACGGTATACTCGGAGGTATGGCTGACGTCACCCTGATTCTCTCCCGTATCGAACACGGCGACGCCGAGGCGGCCGAGCAGTTGCTGCCGCTTGTCTACGACGAGCTGCGTAAGCTGGCTGCGGCCAGAATGGCCAATGAGAAGCCAGGGCAGACGCTGCAGGCCACGGCTCTGGTCCATGATGCCTATATCCGCCTCGTGGATGTCGGGCAGGCCCAGCGGTGGGATTCACGCGGCCACTTTTTTGCCGCGGCCGCTGAAGCCATGCGGCGGATTCTGGTTGAGTCGGCGCGTCGGAAATCGCGGGCTCGCCACGGAGGCGAGGTTCAGCGAGTCCCGCTGGATCCCGATCTCATTTCTCACCCGCATCGTCGCGAAGATCTCCTTGCCCTCGACGAGGCGCTCCACCGGCTGGAACAGGTCGACGAGCGCAAGGCGACGCTGGTCAAGCTGCGGTACTTCGCCGGGCAGACGATGCCGGAAGCCGCCGAGGTACTGGGGGTGTCACTCGCAACTGCTGAACGAGACTGGCGTTATGCGCGAGTCTGGTTGCTGCGTGAACTCGGAGAGGGCCATGAAGGCCCGAAGGAGTATTGAGGAATCTCAGAAAACGGGAAACTCGTGAGGGGATTGAGCGGGAAACGTCGCATTGGCCTGTGACACATCCTTCAGTCTCCATACAGGTGCGGACCATGAACGAAGAGACCCTCTTTGCTGAGGCGATTGCCCTCGAGTCGGCGGAAGAACGCAGTCAGTTTCTTGACTCGGCTTGTGGCGACAATCTTGAGTTGCGGCAGGCGGTCCAGAAGCTGCTCAATCTGTCCAGCACGGCCGGCAGTTTTCTCGAACATCCTGCCCTCGACCCTGCAGCGGCTTTCGAAGGAATCGAGCCATGTTTCATGGACGGGAGCCGTTCCCCGCATGAACCGGATTGCCCGGCCACTGTGGCGAGAAACATCGGGAACCGGTATTCGCAGCAGCCCGAGGACAATATTCACCTCAGCTACCTCGCACCGGCAAACCGCGAGGACTCGCTCGGCCGGCTGAACCATTACGAAGTTCTGAACGTCGTCGGCCGAGGGGCTTTCGGCACGGTGCTGCGGGCCTTCGACACCAGGCTCGAACGGATCGTTGCAATCAAGGTGCTCGCCCTGGAAATGGCCTCGATGTCGCCGGCCCGCAGGCGGTTCCTCCGCGAGGCCCGCACGTCGGCGCAGGTCCGTCATGAGAATGTGGTCGGCATTCACTCGGTGGAAGAAGAGCCAGTTCCCCACCTGGTTATGGAATATATTCCGGGCCGTACGCTGGAGCAGCATCTTGAAGAGCGCGGGCCGCTGGACGTGCCCACTGTGCTGCGGCTGGGCAAACAGATCGCCGACGGTCTGGCAGCCGCACATGCCGGAAATCTGATTCATCGCGACATCAAACCGGGCAACATCATGCTGGAAGGGGGCACGGGAGATCGAATCAGGATCACCGACTTCGGCCTGGCTCGAACGGTGGACGACGCCAGCATGACCCAGTCGGGGATAATCGCCGGGACGCCGATGTATATGGCTCCCGAGCAGGCGCAGGGCGATAAACTCGACCAGCGGGCCGACCTGTTCAGTCTCGGCAGCGTGCTCTATCAGATGATCAGCGGTCGTCCACCATTTCGGGCACCGACAACCATGGCGGTACTCCGGCGTGTGACGGAAGACACGCCGCGTCCGATTCGGGAGATCATTCCTGAGACGCCCGGCTGGATGTGTGAACTGATCGGTCACCTGCACGCCAGGAATCCCGAGCAGCGTTTCAGCTCCGCCCGGGAAGTCAGTGAACTGCTTGCCCGCTGCGCGGATGATCTGCAGGCCGGCCGCATTCCGGAAATTCCCGATCCGTCGAAAACTACGGATGAGACGCCCGTCGATGTCGCTGCAGGCCGGCCGCAACGCAGCAGATCCCTCCGGCAGAGCACATTGGTGAAAATCGGGGCAGCAGCAATGATCATGCTGAGCCTGCTCGGAATCACCGAAGCGACGGGCATGACGGAGCTCACCTCGACCGTCATTCGCCTGACGACCGGCTCCGGCACGCTGGTGATCGAAACGGACGATCCCGGCGTGAAAATCGCAATTGACGGTGAAGGCGAAGAGATCACCGTCACCGGCGGTGGTGTGGGGGAACTGACTCTTCGTCCGGGTGAGTACACGGTCGCCATGCTGAAAGACGGCAGGCCCGTCAGGCGGGAACTGGTTTCGATCACCCGCAACGGCCGCACGGTTGTGCGGATGAGTCTGGAACGGACCGCCGCCGGAGCCGATTTGCCAGCCACCCGATCAGCCCGCGACTGGCCGGGATGGCCCGCCGATGCCCCGCCGCCAGCGATTGTGCCGTTCGATGGCCGGCAGGCGAAGTCTCACCAGGCAGAATGGGCAGAATACCTCGGCGTGCCAGTAGAGTTTGAGAGCAGCATCGGCATGAAGTTCCGCCTGATCCCTCCCGGTGAATTCATGATGGGGAGCAGCGAAGAGGAGATCAGGGAGCTGCTGCAGGAGGCAGAAGAACAGAACATGCCGGACTGGTTCATGGAAAAAATTCCCGACGAGGGACCGCAGCACAAAGTCACGCTGACGAAGCCATTCGGGCTGAGCATCCATCAGGTCACCCGGGGACAGT